>JANOKQ010000161.1:0-17610 GCA_031419375.1 Acidimicrobiaceae bacterium | reverse complement strand
CATCGCCCCCTGCTCCCATACGAACCCGCCGCGCGTGCCCGGCCCGTCTCGCCTGGCGACCCGGCTGGCCATGAACCCGAAGTCGCGGTCGACGTTGGCGGTGAGCCAGCGGTAGTACCACGGAGCCTGCCAGAACCTGGGACCCCACGAGTGATCGCGCAGACCGTGGCCGTCGATCGCCCACTCCCGGTCACCGACCCGGATCGAGCCGGTGCCGCGCACGAGTTGCTCGTAATGCCCCTTGGCGAACTCCTCGCTTGGCGTCTCGTGCGGCGTGTCTGGTTCGCCACCGAACATCGATGGACGACCCTGCCCGGTGAACACCAGGTGCACCTCGCACTCGGCGTACGGGTTGTTTGTGAACGCAGTCTTGGGATCGGCCATCTGCTCGGGATCGTCGAGCAGCACGACCTTGCCGGTGTAGTCGACGTGCAGTTCTTCGAATGGGGTGACCATCGTCCAGCGCAGCCCGCCCGCATCGAAGGCATCGTTGTTATCGATCGTCGGGCGCTTGTACATGAACCCGACGCTGCGCTCAGCTTTCCCAGGGACCCACCGGAGGGTTCACCAACTGGCTGACCGGCGTCGGGCGGCAGGTAGAGGCACACGGACATCTCGGCGTAGCCCTCGTTGGCCCGGTTGCCAATGCGAAACCAGCCACCCACCTGCTGGTCGGGATCGATGCAGTTGATGTACATGCTCTCGTTGAAGTTGGGCTCGGGGCCCAGTTCGTGCACGTACTCATCGGCGGGATCAAGTCGAACGGCCATGAGCGGCGACCGTACCGAACCCCCGCCACGCACCCGCTACCGGGCTCCCGCGCTACCGCCGCCGCCACCACCGCTCGACCCGCCCGAGAACCCGCCGCCGCCGCCACTGGAGTTGGGGGTGCTTGCTGCGGCGAGTGAAGTGCCGCCAGTCTCGATGCGATCGAAGCCGTCGAAGCGGCCGTGCCCGTAGGACCCGGCGTACCACGTCCCGAAGCGCGGGTCGTTGAGCAGCCCTGGAAGCCGCGAGGCCAAGCCGCTGATCAATTCGCCCGACACACCGAGCGCCACGGCGTAGACGAGGTAGCGCTCCCACAAGATGAGGTGCCCGACCGGCGCCTCGGCAAGTTGGGAGAAGTCCTCGATGTACTTCTTCAAACCATCGGCTTTCGCCGCTGCCTCGACACCGGCCGGAGTGCGGTTGCCGAGCGCTTTGGCACCGATCGCAAACAACACCACGGCCACTACGATGCCGGCCCAGGCGATGCCGTTGCCGGTGTACACCCGCAGCACAAGGGACCCGGCGGCGATGAACAAGCACAATCCGAAAAGCATCATCAGCGGACCGCCCCCGGCCCCCGATTCGTACTTGCGTTGCTGGAACTCGGCGGTGACGCCCGCGGTGATCGCCTGCAGGCTGGCCTGTGCGCTCCGCTGGTTTGCCGTAGCCCAGGCGTCGAGCTCGTCGGAGCTGACATCGGTCAGGCCGCGAAACACGAACTGGAGCAGCGCGCGTTCGTATCCGGACAGTTCCGCGCCAGGCTGCTTGCCCGCCCAGTGGTAGTGATGCACCGTGTCGTCGCGGCCGATCCGCTCGCGTCGTTCGCCGCGGATGGTGAGGTAGCCGCGCTGGGCCAGATCGACGAGGGTGCCGGCAATCGTCGGTCCCGCGGCCACCGACCCGCGGTTGATCGTGGTCAGCGCGATCGCCGGCGGATCGTCGAGCGGTTCCCGCCAGTACTCGCCGAGCACCTCGGTGCTGCGTCGCTCCCGCCCGCCCGTCAGCCACAACAGACCGGTACCGATGAGCCCGATCAGCGCGAGCGCCGGGGTCAGAATCCATGCCAACCGACGCTTGTCGGCCGTGTCTTCGAGCTCACCGAGGCGCTCGCGTTCGTCGCGCAGGATCCCCGGCAGCAACTCCTCATCCTGCGTTGCCGCGGCCTCGAACACCGCGGCGGGAGCGACGACACGCACGTCGACGAATGCGTCGGCGGGGAGGTTGTCGATAGTGGCCGTGACCGTCGACTCGGCAACGTCGACTCGGCCATTCGACGGACCATGAGCGAAACCGCGCACCACGCCTGTGTCGGCGTCCACGCCGGGGTCGGTGTCAGTGCGGGCCGCGGGGATCGGTGGCATCGACGGGTCGAAACGGATCGTCACCGTCATCGAATCGACCGGTGGATGCTCGCCGCGGATGAACGTCCAGTACAGGTCGCCCACGTCGGACCCGACCTCGACGGCATCATCCACCCGGTAGGTGAGCGTGTAGGCGACCACCGCATCGGAGGTCGGTCGGCGCAGCTTCCACTCCCAGTTGCCGCTCACCGACTCCGACGGGTCAATGACCGCCAACGGTCCGTCGGCGTCGCTGGCGGCGAAGTCCCTGATGCGCTCGGCGTCGGAATCGAACGAGCGGATCCCGAAGTTGAACGGGCCGCCCTCGAAACGATACGTCCACACCTCGGTGACCAACATCGAGGCATCGGCCCGGACCACCACATCGGTCACCAACGAATCGAAGCTGAACGACTTCTCCGACGACGCGTTGGCGGGTACTGCACCAACCGCGGACGTGAGCAACAGCACGGCAGCAACCGCCACGAGACGCGTCACGGTCCTCACCAGAAACCCAGCTGCTCCCACGTGATCGCAACGTCGCTGACCAGTTGCCATCGCAATCGACCCTTGCTTCCGGGTCGGCGGACCTCGACCATGTCCGGGCGCAGGTTGCGCGCCGCTCCGTCACGATCGTAGAGCTTGATGCTGCCGTCTTGGGCGACCCCAGCCATCTTGGCGTCGATCCAGCGACCCGTGCCGTTGTGGCGGAAGCGCATCGGCTCGCCGACCCGCAGGCCGAGACGTTCGAGCATCTCCGGATCGGTCATCGGCTGCACGCGCTTCGCGTCAGCCGGCGGCGGTGCGTGCCTGGAGGCGTCGCATCCCGCCGAGCCAGCGGTCGTAATCGCCTGCCTTGCGTTGCAGGAAGCCGAGTACCTCGGGGTGCGGAAGGATGAGGAACCGCTCGTCGGTGATTGCCGCGAGCGCAACCTCGGCCACCTCGGCGGGCTCGAGGACCGCCCCGGAGGCACGCACCACACTGGTCGACAGCCCGCCGGTCGCCGGGTCGGCGTTGATCATGTTCGTGTTGACCCCCTGCGGGCACAGGCAGCTGACCTTCACACCGCGGTCGCCGTAGGTGATCGACAACCACTCGGCGAACGACACAGCGGCGTGCTTGGTCATCGAGTACGGCGCCGAGCCGATCTGGCTGAGCAGACCCGCCGCCGAAGCCGTCGAGCAGAAGTAGCCCTCGCCGCGTTCGAGCCAGCCGGGAAGCAAGTGCTTGGCCGCCCAGCGGTGAGCGTGGGTGTTGACGTTGAACGCCGTTTCCCACACGTCTTCTGGCGTGTCGAGATCGGTGCCCATCCCGACGCCGGCATTGGCGAAGAATAGATCGATCGGGCCGAACCGGGCCGTCGCATCGGCGATCAAGGCAACGTTGCCGACCTCGCTGCCGACATCTGCCAGCACCCCGAGCGCGCTGTCGGCTCGCCGCTCGTTGAGCTCGGCGGCAGTGCGGTTGGCGCCGGCACCGTCGATGTCGGCCGCCACCACCTGTGCCCCCGCGGCATGGAACCGTTCGGCGAGCGCCTTCCCGATTCCGCCGGCAGCGCCGGTCACCACCACATGTCGACCCGAGAGATCCATGCGCAGATGGTATTCGGTCGCGCCGCCGCTGGCACAACAGAGCCCCCGAATCGCGGCGTTGGCGCTACGATGCCGGTATTGATTCGTCCCTGCGGGGTACCGTCAAGTTCGCTGATCCATCACAGGACCGAACTCAGCACCGAACAGGAGACACCGATGACCGACACCAACGACGCCGTCATCCACGAAGCGCTCACCATCATCGATGCTGCGTTGTCGAAGATGATGTCTCGCGACCTGGTGTCGACCGGCGAGGTCACCGACGTACTGCTCGACGTGCGCTCGCTGCTCACGCTGCCGGCTCCCGTCACCACCTGATCGCAACCCGCCTGATCGCAAGCGCCCGGCCGACGCCGACGGTTCAGCTGCGCAGCAGCGCGGTGAACGACCGTTCCAGGCAGCGGCGCAGCAGCTCCGGGTCCTCGACCGCCACAGCGTCGATGTTGACGCCCATGTCGAGGCTGTGGTTGTACGACAGCAATGTCAAGTTGAACGCCACCCCGGCGAGCGGCCCGACCGGGTAGTTCTCGAGCATCTGCGCCCCGGCCAGATACAGCGGGACCGGTGAGGCACGCACGTTCGAAGTGGCGAAGTCGACGGTTTGGGCCTGCTGGCGGGCCAGCCGGGTGACGAGCGAGGTCGGCAACGAGGCGGCGACGGTGGCGAGGGTCTCCAACGATGCTGACGAGTTCGAGTCGCGGGCGGTGGTGCTCGCAGCCTGGATCAATGCGAATCGCTCGGCAATCGGCATCGGGCCAGTAGGTACCAGCATGCGTGCGACGGAGAACGCATTGGAGCCGGACGATTCGGTACGCGTGCTGATCGCCATGCTGGCCCGCAGATACTCGGCGGGTGCGCCCATCTCGATGTGATAGCGGCTTGCGCCCTCGGCAGCGGCGGTGAGGAACGCGGTGTTGAGCGTGCCGCCGAGCCGTTTCGCGGTGGCCTTGGTTTCACCGAACGGGGCGCGCAGCACCTCGATCCGCCGTTGCAACGACCGCTTCGTCCACAGCGGAGACCGGGCCTGTTCGGTATCGCCGAGCTGGCTCAGCACGCCGCGCACCGTGTCGGCCGCGGCGACTCCGGCGGTGGGGATACCGGCCGGATCGGCGAGCAGACCGCGAACCTGGCGGAGGATCCCGATCGGCATCCGCAAGCTCCCGGCAAGGAGATCGCGAACGACATCATGCGCGCCGGGGGGCGGGCCAGATGACTCCGGCGGCTCGGCATCGTCGAGCCGGTATGGGTCGAGGGGCGCCGGCTCGGGCGCGTCTCGCTGGAAGTCGAGGAACTGCAACGACATCTCCACACTCGTTGCCCCATCGGCAATGGTGTGGTGCATCTTTTCGACGAGCGCCGACTTCCCGCCGCGCAGGCCGTCGACGATGACGAACTGCCACAGCGGGCGGGTGCGTTCGAACGGGTCGCAGGCGATCAGGCTGGCCAGGTCGAGGAGCTGCCTGATCGACCCGGGTTTCGGTAGAGCGATGTGGCGCATGTGGTAGCGGATGTCGAAGTTCGGGTCGTCGACCCAGGTTGGCGCAGTGAGGTTGACAGGCGCCGGCTGGACGCGCTGGCGTAGTCGTTCGACAACCTGGGTGGCCCGCTCCATCCGCCGCACGAGGCGCTCGAAATCGGGCGGGCGGTCGAGGATGGTGACGTTGGCAAACGCGCTCGACAGGTGCGGATCTTTCTCGAGCCGCCACATCAGCCCCTCCGCGTCGCTCATCTTGCGATCGAAACGGGTTGTGTCGGACATGGGGCGAGGCTAGTCAGCCGGTGAACAAACGGTCGGCTCCGAATGCCAGCGCCACGTGTGCGAGCACCGACCCGGTGATGATGCCGGCAACGACGTCGGAGGCGTGGTGGATGCGCACCACGGCGCGGCTGATTGCGACGACGAGTGCGATCATGAACCACACCGGTGCCCATCCCCAGCCCGCCCACACCGTGAGCAGGGTGGCGGCAAAGAACGCGGACGAGGCATGGCCACTGGGGAAGCTGGACGAGCGCGGTTTGCGGACGACGAAGCGCGGGTCGCCAGTCTCGGTCGGGCGCGTGCGCTGGAACAGACGCTTGATTCCCTGGTTGACCACCAGGCTCTCGACGCCCATCAGCACGCCGAACCCGAGCGCGTGCCACGGGTTGCCGTCGACGCCCACGCCGTACAGCACACCGATGGCCAACCACACCGCGCTGAAGTCGCCGACGAAGCTGGCCGTGCGGAACACCACCTCGCTGGCGCGGTACCCGCGGATGTGCTCGAGGACTCGGTCGGCGCTCGCATCGAACCGTTCGACGTGGGAAATGAGGACAGCCAACAGCGTCAGACGGGGGCCAGCCGACGGAACGCGATGGGTGCCTCGGCGGCAGCCTTGGAGGGATCGCCGCCGAACTCGGGACACCACGGTTGATACGCGCACGACGGGCACAACTTGCCCTTGCGCGGACGAAAGTCGCCTGACAGACACGCCCGCTCGAGGGCCTTCCACACCGCTGTGGTGCGCGTGGTGAGGAACTTGACCGAACGCTCGGAGGGGATCGCCGTGATGGTCTCGCCGCTGCGCAGGTACATCAGCCGTATCGCGGCCGGGCGTCGCCCGAGCACCGATTCGCACAGGAACGAATAGAAGTGCACGCCGCCGAGCTTGGACTGCTCGTAATGCGGCCCGGGGGCGCGGCCGGTCTTGTAGTCGGTGACGATCAGTTCGCCGTCGGGACTGAGGTCGAGGCGATCGATGATGCCGCGCAGGGTGAGGTCGCCGACCTGGGCTTCGAGCCGCAACTCGAGCCCGATGTCGTTGACAGAGGTGGGGTCCTCCATACGCAGATACGACTCGACCAGGGTCCACGAATCGTCGTGGAACGCCTGGCGCTGGGCGGCGTCGAGGCCGAGGCCGAGGAACTCGGGATCGGTGTCGTACTCGGCCACGGCCTGCTGAAACGACGCGATCACGGCGTCGCCATGACGGTCGGCGGCCGACTGGGTGAACAACACCTCGAGGACGCGATGCACCAGCGAACCCTTCGTAGCTGCAGGGCTGGGTGGTTCGGAAAGCTTTTCGATGCTGGCGAAACGGAATGCCATCGGGCACGACGTGAACGAATCGACCCGGCTGGGCGACAGGCTGGTGGGGACGGGGTAGCTCACATCCACCAGTGTAGAGAGGGGGTGCGCGCCGGTTCCGCGACCGGGCCTGTGATCAGTCGGCGGCGATGATCTCGGCGATGCGTTGCGGGTCGACCATCGGCCCGAAGTGGTCGAGGTCGTCGAGTTGCACGTACCGGCCGTTGGGCAACGCGTCGGCGAGACCCGCACCGCGCTCCGATGGCCGCATCGGTTCCGGTTGCCCGGTGACCACCGTGACCGGGGTGGCGATATCGCCCAACAACTCCCAGGTGCCATGCCGCGATCCCATCGAGAACGTGGCCGCCTCCACCTCGGGGCGGCACTTGAGGTGCACCGACCCGTCTGGGCCCTCGGCGAAACCGAACCGTACATACGCCTCCAACGCGGCCGGCGTGAAGGAGTTCATCGGTGGCTTCGAGGCGAAGTTACGAATGGCCTCGTCATAGCTTGGGAACCTGCTCCGCCGCCGCCGGGCACCCTCGACGAGTGGGTTCTCGTGTCCATCCAAAGGCGCGAGCCCGTCTGGGAACACGATTGGCTCGAACAGCACCAACCGCTGGAACAGCCCAGGTTGGCGCAGCGCCACCATCAACAAGCACGCGGCCCCCATCGAATGACCGAAACCGACCAGCGGGCCGCGTGGCGACTCGGCAGCCACCGCCAACGCGACAGCCTCGGCGTCGTCGCCGTAGCGCCGCCAGTCGACCGGGGCAGCCTCGCCGGTGTCGCCCGTAGCCGTGTCGCCCGTAGCCGTGTCGCCATGGTTGCGGAGATCGGGGGCGACGCTGTGGAACCGGTCGGCGAGGGCGTGGGCGATGGGGAGATAGCAGCGACCGTGGAACCCGGTGGCGTGGCTGATCAGCAACGTCGCTCCGGTGCCACCCAGATCGTGGCCGCCCAGATCGTGGCCGCCCAGATCGTGAAGGGCGACGGAGACGCCATCGGAGGAGCGGATTCGTCGAACGGCGCCGGGCATGGTGATCATCCTGGCAACCGCGCCGCAGTCATGAAGAAACGCAGCCATGACGAAACGCAGTCATGACGAACGGGCGCAGGTGAACGGGAGCTGGCGGGAAGCTCAGGCTTTCGGTTCGCGGGCCAAGCCGAGCAGTCGCTCGCCGATGATGTTGCGCTGCACCTGGCTCGTCCCGCCGGCGATGCGTCCACCCGGTGCAGCCAGCATCCCCGCCGCGTCCGGACCGGTGAGCATCGCCTCGGCTCCGGCTGCGGCCCCGCGCAGCATGGCGACGTCGAACATCATCTCCGTGATCCCGAGCTTCATGAGCGACGCGGCAGTGGACGCGACCGGTCCGTGTCGCTGGGCCATCGATTTCAGTGACGATCCGCGAGCGAGCAAGGCCATGAGGGCCTGCACTGCAACGGGATCGAGCGCTCGGTCCGCTCCGATCCGGGTCATCGCTTCGAGTCGTCGCTCCAAGCCGATCACACTTGTTCCGATGTGGCCGCGTTCGTTGGTGAGCACCGCCATCGCGACACCCCAACCGCCGTGCAACGGGCCGAGCAGGTGTTCGGCGGGAAGCCGAACATCGGAGAAGAACACCTCGTCGAACTCGGCCTCGCCGGTCATCTGACGCAGCCGTCGAACCTCGATGCCGGGCAGATCCATCGGGCACACGAAGAACGAGATGCCCTCATGGCGGGACCCCGCATCCTGCGTGCGGCCCATCAAGATCCCCCAATTGCTGTAGCGGCCCCCGCTGCACCACACCTTCTGGCCGTTGACGACGTACGTGTCGCCGTCGCGTTCGGCCCGGGTACTCAATCCGGCGAGGTCGCTGCCGGCACCCGGCTCGCTGAACAGCTGACACCACACCTGATCGGCGATCAGTGTGGAACGCAGGTGCAGGGCTTGTTGGGCGGGGGTGCCGTAGCGCAGGATCGCGCCGCCGGCGAGCACCAACCCGACCATGTTCAGCATCGCCGGCACCCCGGTGCGCGCGCATTCGAGGAGCCAGGCGGCGTTGTGTTCGGCGGTGCGGCCCTGCCCGCCATGTTCGACGGGCCAGTGGATGCCGGCGTAACCGGCTTCGTACATGGTTCGGTGCCATTCGGTCGCGTGTTCGATGAGGTCTGGCGGGCAGATCGCCCCGTAGTCGCGAGGTGCCGCTGCGGCGTGACTGCCCAGCCACTCACGCGCGTTCTCCCGATACTCCGCGATGTCAGCGGTCAAATCGTCTGCGGCGATGATCGGGCTTGTCTCCATCCAGGCAGAACGTAGTTTGAAATCACCCGAATTGGTGAAGGGCCGACCCGTGATCTGTCGAGACGGCGACGCAACGGGCGATGCCGGCCAATCCGGGACGGCGATCGTGCCGAACGTGGTGACGTGACAACTCGCGACACGAACAGCCGCAGCATGATCGCACCGAACGCCGAGGCGACCACGGACGAGTCGATGGCGAACGTACCGGCGAACCAGAAGGAGTGGATGCTGGCATGGGCGAGAGATCCCTCCGCGGTGATGAGTGACATCTACCGCCACCATGCGGTTGCGGTGCGGTTACGGGCTCGGACCGTGTGCGGGGTAGAGGATTCCTTCGATGTATCGCAAGAAGTGTTCTTGCGACTGTGGAACAACCCGGGCGGCTTCGATCCCGCCCGCGGGTCGCTGCGCACGTACCTGATGATCATGGCCCGATCGGTTGCACTCGACGCGGTTCGCGGTGATCTCCGACGGCGTCGGCGTGACGAAGGATCGTCGTTGCTGTCGCCCGCGGCGAATACGCATCTGACCGGCCTCGTCGACCCGATCGCCGACTCGATCGTCGACTCGATCGTCGACGAGCAAACGGCACGGCGCGTGCATCGAGCACTTGCCCAACTCGCAGTACAGCAACGACAAACAATCGAAACAGCATTCTACGATGAGCTGAGCTTCAGCGAGATCGCACGCCGCAGTGGAATCCCGGAGGGAACAGTGAAGTCACGAGTACGCCTTGGTCTCCAACGTCTCCGCCCGGCGCTCGGAGACCTGAACGAGCGCAGAGACCAGGGCTGGGAGTACGAGACGCGCGAGCTGGTACCAGCACGGCAACTCCCGCGGCGCAGGGCTGTCGGGCCGCTCACTTCGGTGCTGCTCGCCTCGGCAGCGGTGGCTTCGTGCACTGCCGAGGGCCAGGCTGCCGGCGACAGGGCCGCTGGCGACAGGATCGCCAGCAACGGGGCCCCGTCGAGGATCGCCATTGCCACCACGGTAGCGCCGATCCCCAGCATCGTCACCAGCATCGTCGGGGACCGGGCGACGGTGACCGGGATCATTCCGGAAGGCACCAATTCGCACACCTTCGAACCGCGACCAAGCGTGGCTGAACTGTTGTCGACCATCGACGTGCTGTACATGAACGGGTTGTCGCTCGAGGAACCCACCAGGCGACTTGCGGAAAGCAACCTCCGTAGCAATTCCGAGATCGTCGAGCTCGGCGAGCTGACCATCCCCGAAAGCGACTACATCTTCGACTTCTCGTTCCCGCTCGAGGAAGGCAAACCGAACCCACATCTGTGGACCGATCCCACCCTGGCACGTCGGTACGCCGAGATCATCAAAGACGACATGTCCATCCGTGACCCCGACAATGCCGATTATTACGGAGCCAACTACGAGCGCTTCGCCACCATGATCGACGACCTCGACGAGGCGATGCGGGCTGCGTTCGGCACGATCCCGACTCGTCAGCTCCTCACCTATCACGACGCGTACGCCTATTTCGCTGAGACCTACGATTGGGAGGTGATCGGTGCGATTCAGATCTCCGATTTTGGAGACCCCACTCCTGCCGAGGTGGCGCGTCTCATCGAACAGGTGGAAACGAGCGGTGTGCCGGCGATCTTCGGGTCGGAGGTGTTCCCCAGCCCCGTGCTGGAACAAATCGGGAAAGAGGCCGGCGTTGCCTACATCGATGACCTTCGTGACGACGACCTTCCCGGCAAGCCCGGCGATGCCGAACATTCATGGTTGGGGCTGATGCTGTTCGACTACATCACCATGACCGAAGCGCTCGGCGGCGATGCCACGGCGCTGCGTGGGGTTGCGGTTCGCAACCTGCTACCTGATCAAGCCGTGTACCCGCAATGAGGCACGCGCAATGAGGAGCCTGGCGGGTGCGGACGACGAACTGGTCGGTCTCCACGACGTCTCCAGCGGCTACGGCGCGACCGCGGTGTTGTCGGGCGTGTCGCTCGGCATTGGTCGGCAACAGTTCACCGGCATCGTCGGGCCGTCGGGTTCGGGCAAGACCACGTTGTTGCGCGTTGTCCTGGGTTCGATGCCTGTGCGGGAAGGGGCCGTCACCCGCGCGGCGAACCTTCGCATCGGCTACGTGCCGCAAGTGGAGACGGTCGATTGGAACTTTCCGGTGACGGTCGCTGAATGTGTGCTGATGGCCCGCATCCGTGCGAGGGCGTTGCCGTGGCCGAGCGCTCGCGAGCGGTCGGAGATGATGGACATGCTCGATCGGTTGGGAATCGCCGACCTTGCTGGGCGGCACATCCGCCAGCTCTCCGGTGGTCAGCAACAACGCGTGTTCGTTGCCCGGGCGCTACTCGGAGACCCTCAGTTGCTGTTGATGGACGAGCCAACCTCTGGCGTCGATGCCAGGACCCGCCACGATCTGTTGCACCTGCTCCACGACCTCAATCAGGCCGGTACCGCGATTGTGCTCACGACCCATGACCTCAACGGGATCGCTTCCCATCTCCCGCATCTCGTCTGCCTCAACCGGACCGTGGTCGGCCAAGGCTCACCGCGCGACGTGCTCACCCCCGAGGTGCTGGAGGCCACGTTTGGTGCACCGATGGAGGTCCTCGAACATGCCGGCATGCCAATCGTGCTCGATCAGTACTCGAACCGGCACCACGCCGCCTCGGCCGTGATCGGCCTGGACAGCGTCGGGGGGCGCCGGGTGAGACGGCTGCGTCGGGACGCATCGTGATCGACGATCTGTTCCGGCCGTTCGAGTTCGAGTTCTTCCGCAACGGCCTCGTCACCGCGACCGTCGCCGGGGCGCTGTGTGGGATGGTCGGGGTATTCGTGGTGTTAAAGGGGATGAGCTACATCGGTCACGGGTTGTCGCACGCGATATTCGGTGGTTTTGCCGCCAGCGCGCTGCTCGGTATCAACTTCGTGTTCGGTGCCGGGGTGTGGGGAGTGGCCTCGGCGTTGATGATCAACGGCGTCACGCGGCGCCGCGTGATCGGTGCCGACGCGGCGATCGGCGTGATCACCACTGCCTCGTTCGCACTCGGGCTCGCATTGTTTTCGATGTTCGGGCGTCGGGGGCGCAGCTTCGACGCGGCACTGTTCGGCAGCATCCTCGGTGTTGACCGGGTCGATGTGGTGGCCATTGTCGTGCTCACCTTCGTGGTGGCCGGAATCGTGTTCATCGGGTACCGGCAATTGCTGTTCACCACCTTCGACCCGGAGGTGGCCGAGGCGTCAGGCGTGCGCACGGCACGGGTGGACGCGGTCCTGATGATGGTGCTGGCCACCTCGATCCTGGCCACGATGCAGGTGGTCGGGGTGACCTTAATCGCCGCCACCCTGGTGATCCCGCCGACCATCGCCCGGCTGCTCACCAATTCGTTTCCGCGGATGCTGCTGATGGCCACCGGCATCGGGGCGATCAGCGGGTTCATCGGGATGAACCTCAGCTACCACCTCGATATCCAGTCGGGGCCGAGCATCGTGCTGGTCGGCGCCACGATGTTCGCAGCCGCGTTCGCGGTGACGGGCCTGCGGCGCGTCGGCGAAGCGCACTGAACTCCACGCGAACTTCCTTGACAAATCGTGAACGATTCGAAGCCCGGCGACGTACTGGTCTCTGGTTCACCGGAGCCCAGCCGGACCTTGAACCAGTTCCGCTGCAGACATCAGGAGGTTCAACAGTGAAAATTGGCGAAGTACCCAAGCAGAAAGGCCACCGCTCCGGCTGGAAAAAGGGTGCGGCCGGAGGTGTGGGCCTGGCCCTCGTCGCCGGAGCGTTCGCGACCCAAGTCGGACCGTTCCAGGTTGGCGCGTCGAGCCACCGCGAAGCTCCGCTGATCGCGGGCGATCCCCGCGCCGACAACACGGACCTCTACGCGTTCGTGAGCCCCGATGCTCCCGACACCGTGACGATGATCGCCAACTGGATCCCCTTCGAGGAGCCGAACGGCGGCCCTAACTTCTACACCTGGGCCGATGACACCCGCTACAACATCAAGATCGACAACGACGGCGACGCGTTGGCCGACCTGACCTACACCTGGGTCTTCGACACGGTCATCCGTAACGCCGACGGGCAGTTCCTGTACAACACGGGTCCGGTCACCTCGCTGGCCGACCCCGACCTGAACATGTACCAGACCTACGACCTCACCGTCACCGATGGTGCGGGTGTGACGACGGTGCTGCTCGGCAATGGCGACGGTGTGACCACCCCCGGTGACCCGATCTCCGCGCCGTCACTCGTCGGTCCGGCATCGGTGCCTGACTATGCACCGCTGCGTACCCAGGCCACGTACAACCTGCCCGGTGGCGGTGGCAAGACCTACTCCGGTCAGGCCGACGACCCGTTCTTCCTCGACCTGCGCGTGTTCGACCTCCTCTACGGGGGCAACGCGAGCGAGGTCGGTCAGGACACGCTGGCCAGCTACAACGTCAACGCGATTGCGCTGCAGGTGCCCAAGACCGCCCTGGCGATCAACGGCAACGCGACGACCAACCCGGTCATCGGTATCTGGAGCACGACCGACCGTCGTAGCGCCGTCGTGAACGACACGCCAGGGACGCCCGATACCGATTTCGTCCAGGTCTCGCGCCTCGGCAACCCGCTTGTCAACGAAGTGGTCATCCCGCTGGCGCTGAAAGACGCGTTCAACTCGATCAGCCCCGATATGGATGCCGGCATCCCCGCCGTCGTCGAGAAGGTGCTCGATCCGATCCTGCCGAAGTTGATCCAGAGCATTTACGGGGTCCCGGCACCGCCGGTGAAGCGCAACGACCTGTTCGAGATTTTCCTCACCGGCATCAGCAAGGCCAACGCCGGCGTCGATGGTGATCCGGCAGTGGTGCTCAACGTCAACCTCAACTCCCAGAGCTTGAACGACGATGCCGCCGCTGCTCGCGGACCCGGTGTCGCCTTCCGGCCGTCGGAGATGCTGCGCTTGAACATGGCAGTACCACCCGCCGCGGCCCCGAACCGGATGGGCGTGCTCGCCGGTGACGTGGCCGGGTTCCCGAACGGTCGCCGCCTCGCCGACGACGTCGTCGACATCGCCATCCAGGCTGTCGAGGGTGCTGCCCAGAGCGGAGTTCTGGTGGCCGCGTTGGCACCGATCGACTCTGTCGACCGCAACGACCGTGCCTTCGGCACGACGTTCCCGTACCTGGCGCTGCCGCACAACGACAGCGTCAACCTCGGCGTCGACCGCACGCCACGGGCTCCCGAGTTCATCTCGGTCCAGCCAGAGCGCGTGCTGGAGACCCGCTCGGGGCAGCCCGGTGGGCAGAAGGGCTACACCGGAGCAACACCGGTCGCCGGCCGAGTGATCGAAGTTCAGGTCACTGGCACAGCAGGCTCCTTGGTGCCGACCGACGCCGGAACGGTGTTCCTGAACGTCACCGCGATCAACACCGTGGCCGACGGGTTCGTTAGCGTCTACCCCTGTGGTTCGACCCGCCCCGCGGCGTCGAACTTCAACCCGCAGACTGGCCTGATCACCCACAACCTGGTCGCAGCACGGGTCGGAACCGGCGGGCGGGTGTGCATCTTCACCAACTCCTCCACCGATTTGTTCGCCGACCTGACCGGGTACCACCCGTCCACTGCGGCGTACCGTTCGGTGGTCCCGGAGCGGTTGCTCGAAACCCGCACGACCGAGGGTGGCCAGCGCGGTTACACGGGCGCAAAGCCGACCGGCGGTCAAGTGGTTGCGCTCGACGTGACCGATGTCGCCGGTACGACGGCTCGGGTTCCGAACGACGCCAAGGCGGTGTTCTTGAACATCACCTCGGTCAACGCATCGGCTGCCGGATTCGTCACGGTGTATCCGTGTGGTTCGCCACGACCGACCGCATCGAGCTTGAACATCGAGCCCGGGCTGGTGCGGGCCAACCTCGTCGCAGCCAAGATCGGTACCGGAGGCACGGTGTGCGTGTTCTCGAATGTCGGAACCGACTACGTGGCCGACCTGCAGGGGTACGCCCCGGCAGCGTCGACGTTCGCCGCCACGAACCCCGAGCGAGTGCTCGAGACTCGGGTCGCCGACGGTCGGATCAACTACTCGGGATCGAAGCCGGTTGCCGGCCAGACCATCGAGTTGCGGGTCATCGGCTTCGGTACCACCAACGTTCCGGCCGATGCCGGCACGGTGCTGTTGAACCTGACGGTCACCGATAACGCCGGCGGGGACGGGTTCGTCACGGTCTATGCCTGTGGCACGCCGCGGCCGCTTGCGTCGAACGTGAACCTCACCGGGTTGACGTCATCCAACCTCGTTGCCGCCAGCGTCGGCACCGGTGGTCGGGTGTGCATCTTCACATCCGGTGATACTCACCTCATAGCCGACATCCAGGGCTACTTCCCGGGAACCGTGCTCTCCTGACGCGACCTAGAATTTCCAAAGTTTGATACCCCTGCAGCGGCGTGGTGATCTTTAAACGATCGCCACGCCGCTGTGTTCGTAGAAAATGAAACCGAGGTACCGTGCTGAAACGAATCCGGAGTCCGCAACGATTCGTGACGCCCACGCGATCGCTGACCACAATTGGCGTAGGTCTCGTGGTAGGTGCCGTTCTGTTCGCTATTGGGTCGGTCGGCTCCACCCGCTCGGGCTCCGGGTCGAATAAAAGTGGGCCAGCGTCGGGACCTGCAGTGGTGTCGTCTGGTCAGCCGCGGGTGCCCCCTGGTGGCTCCCTCGAAGATCTAATCAACTCGCTGCAACAGCGGTTGGAGTCCGTTCCCGAAGACGATGTGTCGTGGGCGACGCTTGGGTTGGCGTATGTGCAACAAGCCAGGGTCGCCGTCGATCCGAGCCTGTACCCACGCGCCGACGGCGTGCTCGCCAAATCGCTCGAGCTCAACGACACCGACAACTTCCTCGCCTACGCCGGTTTGTCGTCGCTTGCCTCCGCCCGCCACGACTTCACGGCCGCTCGCGAGCATGCCCTGACCGGGCTCAGCCTCAACGCATACAGCTCGACGTTGTACGGCGCACTCGGGGACGCTGAGCTCGAGCTCGGCCACTATGACGAGGCGTTCGCGGCCATTCAGCGCATGGTCGACCTGTCACCTGATACGACCTCGTTGTCGAGGGCGTCGTACACGTGGGAATTGCGCGGCGATCTGGAACAGGCCGAGTCGTTGATGCGCAGAGCGCTCGACGACGCTCCCACTGCCGCCGACCGCGCGTTCGCGCTGGTGCATCTCGGAGCGATGTCGTTCGATCAGGGCGACGCCAACGGTGCTCTGACCCATTTCAATGCTGCGCTCGCCGCGGCGCCCGACGATCTTTCGGCATTAGCCGGAAAGGCAAAGTCGGAAGCCGCGCTCGGGCAGATGGAGACCGCGCTCGACGACTACGCGACCGTTGTGTCACGCGCGGCCCTGCCCGAGTACATCCTCGCGTACGGGCGGCTACTCGAGTCGATGGGACGAGTTGACGAGGCCGAGCAGCAGTACGACGTCTTCGTTGTCACACAGCAACTGTTCGCCGCCAATGGAGTTGCCGCCGACGCAGACTCCACGTTGTTCGCGGTGGATCGGGGAGATGTCGAGCGGGCCCTCAGTGAGTCCGAGCTCGCAGTTTCGGCGAGACCGTTCGTGGTGATGCAGGACGCCCGCGCGTGGGCCCTTCACGCAGCCGGCCGCGATGTCGAAGCGCGCGAAGCGATCGAGCGAGCCTTGTCGCTTGGAACGCGTAGCGCCCTGTTCTACTTTCACGCCGGGATGATCTCCCTCTCGCTCGGCGACGAGGCGCGTGCCCGCGACGAGTTGACGACGGCCTTGGAGATCAACCCCGCATTCGACCCCCTGTCGGCGCCACTAGCCCGCACCGCGCTGGCATCGTTGTGAACCTGGCGGGCACGTGAGCCGCGGGAGGACGGTTGCCGCTGTGGTCGCCACGGTCGTCGCCGTTGCGCTCGTTGGTGTACCTACTGCGTCCGCCCATCCGCTCGGCAACTTCACCGTCAACCATGCCCACACCCTGACGCTCCGCCCCGACGCCGTCCTCGATCGTGCCGTGGTGGATTACGCCGAGATCCCAACCGCGCAAGCCGAACCCACCATCGATACCAACGGAGACGGTGACATCACCTCGGCCGAGCGAGGTGTGTTCGCGACGGCGGCGTGCGAGGCAGTGCGCAGCGCACTCACCCTGACCAGCGCCGTCGCCACGAGCAGCGATTCGACCCGCGGACCCTCGGTCGTGTCATTCACCACGATGTTGTCGTCGTTCACATACGAGCCGGGCCAGGCCGGATTGCCGACCGGGCGGTTGGTTTGCGAGCTGGAGGCGCCGGTCGACCTGAGTACACCGACCACGCTTTCGTTCAGCGACACCTACGACTCGGGACGTGTCGGGTGGCGCGAGATTTCCGCTGCGGGGGACGGGGTGCGCATCGTCGATTCGCCCGTTCCGGAGGTGAGTACCACGCGTGAACTGCGTGAGTATCCGGTCGACCTGCTCGACTCACCACTCGAGGTGACCGCCGTCGTGCTGATGACCGAGCCGTCGGGTGCGTCACCGCTACCGGCCGCGGAAACGGCCGATGCGTCGGAG
>JANOKQ010000160.1:0-2633 GCA_031419375.1 Acidimicrobiaceae bacterium | reverse complement strand
CACCGAACTTCGCCACGTTGTGTTTCCCCCTCGGTCGCGGTGATCAGCGGATGGGACCCGTACGGTCGACATTCTGTCGCGACGACAGCACATCGTCGATGATGCCATACGCGATGGCCTCGTTTGCTTCCATCACGAAATCTCTATCGGTATCGGCGTGCACCCGCTCCATCGTTTGGCCGGTGTGGAGGGCGAGAACCTCTTCGAGCAGCTCGCGCATTCGCAAGATCGAGCGCGCCGCAATCTCCAAGTCGGTGACCTGCCCGTAGCCGACCTGCCCGTACGGCTGGTGGAGCAGCACCCGGCTGTGCGGTAGGGCCAGCCGCTTGCCTTTGGTTCCGGCGGCCAGCAGTACCGCTGCCGCTGACGCCGCTTGGCCCAAGCAGATGGTGGCGATGTCGTTCTTGATGAACTGCATCGTGTCGTAAATGGCGAACAGCGAGGTGACGTCGCCACCGGGGCTGTTGATGTAGATGTTGATGTCCTTGTCGGGGTTCTCCGACTCGAGGTGGATCAACTGAGCGCAGATCACGCTGGCGACGGTGTCGTCGATGGGGGTCTGCAGAAAGATGATGTTGTCTTTCAGCAGCCGGCTGTACAGGTCGTAGGTGCGCTCGCCGCGACTGGTCTGCTCGACCACGTACGGCATCGGGATCGAGTTGCGCATCTCAGTCATGATCGTGTCCCTCATGGTCGTCGTGGTCGTGCTCGTGGTCTGCATGGTCGTGGTCGTGCTTGGCGCCCATGACGAGTTCGCGATCGATCGGCGCACCATCGGGATCGACGATCTCGACGTGTTCGACCAACCAGTCGAGAGCGCGAGTCTTGCGCATCTGAGCGACCAGATCGGTGACTGCATCGTTGGCCTCGTACGCACGCCTCACCTGAGCGGGCTTTTGGCGCACCTGCACGGCGATCCGGGCGTACTCGGCGTCGAGGTCGTCATCGCCGACCGCGATGCCCTCGGCCGTCGCGACGGCACGCAACGCGAGGTCGACCTTGACCGCCTTCGTCGACTGAACCTTCAACGACTCGATGAACGAGGCGGGGTCCTGGCGGGTGATCTGGAAGAACTGTTCCATCTCGATGCCCTGCGACTTCAACTGCTGCACGGTGTTCTGGACCCGCGCCTGCAGGTCGCCCTGCACCATCGCTTCGGGAGCTTCGATATCCACCAGTTCGGCGAGTGCGCCGGTGACCTTGTCGACGAAGGAGCTGCGCACCTGGCTCAGCTTGGTCTCGCCAAGGCGTTCGGCGATCGAAGCGCGATAAGCCTCGACCGTGTCGTAGGCACCGATGTTTTCGTCGACCCACTCGTCGGTGACATCGGGCAGCACCATCTCTTGCACGTTGGTGACGGACACCTCGAAATCGGCTGGTTCGCTGGTGCCGTTCGGCGTAGCGATGAAGTCGAGATCGTCACCGCGCACGGAACCGATCAGTTCGTCGTCGAACTCCGGGGCGACCCAGCCCTGACCCACCTCGTACAACCAGTCCTCGGTGTTCAGACCCGGTACGGGCTCGCCGTTGCGATGGCCGGCCAGGGTGAGGGTGACGTGATCACCGGACTGCACCGGCCGCTCGACGTCGACCAGTGAGCCATGACGGCGCACTTCCGCCGCGACCGCTTCATCGATTTCGGTCTCGCTGGCGACGGGCGAGGCGAGCTCGACGCGTAGGCCTCCGTATCCCGGCACGGTGATGTCGGGACGCAGTTCGCAGGTTGCATCGAACAGCACCGGGCCATCATCGGCACCACCGATGATCTCGACCTGAGGGGTGGAGATGAGGTCGTTGTCGTGTTCGCGAACCGCCGAAGCCAGATACGTCGGGATTGCGTCGCGCAACGCTTGCTCGCGAGCAGGCGCCAGGCCGATCCGCGCTTCCAGCACCTTGCGCGGCACCTTGCCGGCCCGGAAGCCGGGCAGGCGGACCTCGTTGGCGATCTTGCGGAAGGCCTTGTCGATGTCGCGATCGAACTCGGCTTCGTCGACGATGAGAGAGAGCTTGACGAGGCGCTTTCCGGGCGCCTCCTCGAGGTTTTCGAGCGTACTTTTCACAGACCGCCGAGCCTATCGAAGCAACGTCGCGAATGACGGTTGGTGCAGTTACCCCCGTCGATGCGCCAGACTGGGCGAATGTCCACCTGGAAGCCGCACGCCTTGGCCAAGCCGCACACTGATCAACTCGAGCTGCGAATGGGTGACCGGGTGCGTTCGACGGTTGATCTGGAGGCGGTGCCGACCGGGACCGAGGGCAAGGTGCTGCTGGCCAATGGCTTCAGCTGGCAGCGCTACCGCGTGCTGTTCACCAATGGCGTCGAAATGGGCGACCTCGACGGCCGCAACCTGGAGCCGAGCGGGCGCACCGCGAAACGCAAAGCACGCGCCGCTAAACGGGTCCGCTGAGCTCGCACACGAAAGCCTTCTGCCAAACCCCGGCTGCCCACCGGCTGAACCTTCTATTTGATGACCAATCCATCAGCGGACGGGGACCGAACGGTAGGCGATGATCTCATTGCGTCCCGGCCTCGCGATCGTGGCGGCGGTTGGCATCATTGCGGTCGTCGGCTCCGCCGTGATGGTGCGGGGCTCCGGGGTCGACATCGTCGGGTCATCGGCGGGCGATGTCGG
>JANOKQ010000159.1:0-3532 GCA_031419375.1 Acidimicrobiaceae bacterium | reverse complement strand
CGCTCGCCGTGGTGTTCGTCATCGTCGGTTTCGCGTTCAAGGTGAGCGCCGTACCGTTCCACTCGTGGGCGCCCGACACCTACGAGGGTGCGCCCACACCGATCACCGCGTTCTTGAGCGTGGGGTCCAAAGCCGCCGGCTTCGTTGCCCTGGTCACGCTGATCTACGTGGCGTTCCCGCAAGCATCCGACGTGTACCAGCCATTCATGTGGGTGCTCGCGGTGTTGTCGATGACCGTCGGCAACGTGCTCGCACTGCGCCAGACCAACATCGTGCGAATGCTCGCCTACTCCAGCATCAGCCAGGGCGGGTTCATCCTGATGCCGCTGGCCGTTGCCGGCACGAGCAGCAGTTCCGAATCAGCCCTGCGCGCCGTCGTGACCTATCTCATCATCTACGCAGCCACCAACCTCGGTGCATTCGCCGTGGTGATCGCCGTAGCCCGCAAGACCGGCAGCGGCGAGATCTCCAGCTACGGCGGGCTGTTCGGGTACGCCCCGGCGCTCGGCGTGTTGATGACGGTATTCATGGCGTCCCTTGCCGGCGTGCCGCCGCTCGGCGGCTGGTTTGCCAAGTTCGGTGCGTTCAAAGCAGTGCTCGATGCCGACAACGGCTGGGGCTACAGCATCGCCGTGATCGGTGCGGTCAACGCGGTGATCTCGGCCGCGTACTACGTCACCGTGATGCGCGAGATCTGGATGAAGCCGGAACCCAATGGCGACCACACCCCGATCCGGACGCCGGCCGCGTTGCAGACGGCGCTGATCATCACCTGCGCCACCACTGTGGTGCTCGGGGTGCTGCCAGGTCTCGTCAGCCGTTTCGGCGACCTCAGCGACCTCACCGGTGCCCTCGGCCGCTGACCAGATCGCAGCGCGCATCGCCGCCGACGGGCCGCTGCGCTTCGACGAATACATGCGTCTCGCGCTGTACGGCGAGCACGGCTTCTACATGGTCGGCGGAAGCGCTGGTCGACGCGGCGATTTCATCACCTCCGCCGAGGTTGGCCCGCTGTTCGGGTTGGTGCTGTCGCGGCTGATCCTCGCGGAGTGGGAACGTCTCGGTCGACCCGATGGCTTCACCGTCGTCGAGGCCGGCGCCGGACCCGGAACCTTGGCCCGCAGCATCGGGGTCGGGCTGGCGGCAAGTCCGTTGCGCGCCCGCTATGTCGCTGTCGAGGTGTCGGCGTCGATGCGTGCTGCGCATCCGCCCGGCATCGAATCGATGGCGGCGATGCCACACGAGGCGATCGTCGGGGTGGTGCTGGCGAACGAACTGCTTGACAACGTGCCGTTTCGATTGCTCGTGTTCGATGGGGGCTGGCGGGAGGCTTACGTCGGTGCAGAGGGTACCCGGTTGGTCGAGGTGCTGCTGCCGGTGGAGCAACGCCCGCTGTGGCTGCCCTCGACGGCCCCGCACGGGGCTCGGATACCGTGGCAGCAGGCCGCGTCCGCCTGGGTCGATTCGGCCCTCGGCGGCCTGGTTGCAGGACGCCTCACGGTCATCGACTACGCGACGCCGACCACCGCCGAGCTGGCATCAATGCCATGGCGTGCGTGGCTGCGGACATACCGCCAGCACCAGCGGGGGGCGCATTACCTCGTGGCACCGGGCGGCCAGGACATCACCGCGCAGGTCGCACTCGATCAACTCCGAGTACCCGATGTGGTCGAAACGCAGGCCGAGTTCCTTGGCCGCTGGGGGATCGACGAACTCGTCGAGGAGGGTCGACGCGAGTGGGCGGTGCGCGCGTCGGCACCGACGGTTGCGGCGATGGCGATGCGCAGCCGTGTCCGCGAGGCGGACGCGCTCACGGCCCTCGATGGCCTCGGTGCGTTTACCGCCCTGTCGTGGACGCTGGGCGGGAATAGAGGGGGCTAGGCTCGTCGGCGATGGCGTCGGACAAGACAGTTGGGCCGGCACAGGCTGAGCGGATCGAAGGCAACTCGACAGCGGTCGAGCAGGTGCACATCGGGGCGCGCCCCGAGCCGAAGGTGTCCGACGTCGGCGACGATGGCGGCAGCGGTCACAGTCACGGGTCCAGCATTGGTATGGGCGCATTGGCGTTTGGTGCGCTCGGGGTGGTGTACGGCGACATCGGTACTAGCCCGCTGTACGCGTTCCGCGAAACGTTCAACGGCCACGGCCACGAGATGGTCGTCGACCGGATCAACGTGTACGGGGTGTGCTCGCTCGCGTTCTGGTCGCTGCTGGTCATCATCTCGTTCAAGTACCTGATGTTCGTGATGCGCGCCGACAACAAGGGCGAGGGAGGGATTCTTGCGCTCACCTCGCTGGTGATGGGGCGGCGATCGTCCACCGTTGCCCGTGCCGGGTTGCTCGTTGGCCTCGGGGTGTTCGGCACGGCGCTGCTCTACGGCGATGGCGTGATCACCCCGGCGATCTCGGTGCTCAGCGCGGTCGAGGGGCTCGAGGAGGTGTCGGCATCGATGGCCGACTGGGTCATCCCCATCGCCTTGGTAATCCTCGTCGGATTGTTCGCGGTACAAAGCCGCGGCACCGGCGCGATGGGCAAGGTGTTCGGGCCGATCATGGTGGTGTGGTTCGTCACACTTGCGCTCCTCGGAATCACCCAGATCATCGACGCGCCGGGGATCATCCAAAGCGTCAATCCTGTCCACCTCGTTCGCTACTTCACGCACGAGAGCAGCAAGGCGTTCCTGTCGCTCGGGGCAATCTTCCTGGTGGTCACCGGTGGTGAAGCGCTGTACGCCGACATGGGCCACTTCGGTCGCCGCCCGATCATGATCAGTTGGTACACCATCGTGCTCCCGGCGCTGGTGCTCAACTACTGGGGGCAGGGCGCCTACCTGTTGGCGAATCCCGATGCGGTCGACAAGCGGTTCTTTTTCTTGATGGCCCCAGAGTCGCTGAAGCTGCCACTGGTGATCCTGGCCACGATGGCCACCGTCATCGCCTCACAGGCCCTGATCTCGGGGGTGTTCTCGCTGACAGCGCAGGCGGTGCAGCTCGACTACCTACCACGCCTCTCCATCCGTCACACCTCGCACCAGCACTTCGGGCAGATCTACCTGCCGCTCGTGAACTGGGTGATGATGGTCGCCTGCCTCGGTCTGGTGATCGGGTTCCGGTCATCTGAGAACCTCGCTGCGGCGTACGGGATCGCAGTGACGATGACGATGGCGATCACGACGCTCATCTTCTTCCGGGTGCTCACCGACCGCTGGGGATGGCCGCAGTTTAAGGCGTTCGCCATCTGCGGCCCGCTGTTCGTGATTGAGCTCGGGTTCCTCGGAGCGAACTTGGTGAAGATCCCCAAGGGTGGCTGGTTCGCGCTCGCGGTCGGGGTGATCATGATGGTGCAGATGCAGACGTGGCGGCGTGGCCGTCAGCTCGTGGCCGAACGAATCCACCGCGGCGAACGGCCGATCATTGATGTGTTGAACGAGGCGGCCGAGGCCACCAAGGTTCCCGGCACCGCAGTGTTCATGTTCAAAGATCTGGGCAAGGCCCCGCCGGCGTTGGTCAACAACCTGCGCCACAACAAGGT
>JANOKQ010000158.1:0-1705 GCA_031419375.1 Acidimicrobiaceae bacterium | reverse complement strand
AAAAAACGGCCGCGGCGCCGGCGATGCGCGGGGTGGTCGAGTCGATTCTCTACACCGACGATTTGCCGCGGGCGGTGACATTCTATCGCGATGCGCTGGGGTTGCAGGCGATGACGGTCGAGTTTGCCCGCAACGTGATGGGCCTTGTCGGGGCGAACTCGACCGAGATGGACCCGACGACGCCGCACCCGGTGATCGACCTGATGCACGACCAGCGCGACATCAGCGACAAAGGTGGCACCCAGCGCCTCGGCGCGTTCTACGCGATCCTTGAAGGCGGCACACGCGTGCACCAGGCCTACGGCGAACCGGTCGTGAGCGAACGACACCGCCACCGCTACGAGCTCGGAGCCCACCTGAAACCGCGCCTCGAAGCGGCTGGGCTGCGCTGCAGCGGGTTGTCCCCCGATCGTCGCCTGGTCGAGTTCATCGAGCTCGACGACCATCCGTTCTGGGTTGCCACGCAGGCCCACCCGGAGTTCAAGAGCCGCCCGGACCGGCCGCATCCGCTGTTCCGCGATCTAGTCAACGCCGCGCTCGCCCGCCGCGAGGCGCGTGCCCCGCACCTGTTCGTGGTCGACGAGCCCATCGCTTCTCCGTCGGTGGCATGACCCAGGTCACCGGTTTCCGCCACCTTGATGACCGCGTGGTGCACCAGGGGTACGTGTGGCATGTGGCGGTCGGCCGTTTCGAATCCCCCGGCGGCGAGGTTTTCGAACGCGATGTGGTGCGCTCTCCCGGCGCGGTTGCCGCAGTGCCGTTGCTGTTCGATGCCGACGGCACTGCCTGTGTGGTCATGGTGCGTCAGTACCGGCCGCCGTTCGACGATCAGATCTTGGAGATCCCGGCTGGCATGCGCGACGTCGTCGACGAAGCGACCGAGGTCACCGCAGCGCGCGAGCTCGTCGAAGAGGTCGGGCTTCGTGCCGGCAAGCTAGAACCGATGGTGGCGTTCCTCCCATCTGCGGGGATGACGGATTCGGTTCTCCACCTTTTCCTCGCCACCGATTTGGAACAGGTGGAACGGGACACCCACGGGCCGGAGGAGGCGTACTCGGAAGTGGTCCAGCTCCCGCTTGCCGAGGCCGTGGCGATGGTGCTCGACGGCACCATCCGCGACGCGAAAACGATCATCGGACTTCTCCTGGTGGAGCGTCGCCTCCGACAATGGTGATCGCCGATGATCCTGCGGCGGCGGAGCTCCCGCTGGTGGTTGAGGAGTTCCTCACGTGGATGCTCACCGAGCGGGGCCGGTCGGCCAACACGTTGGCGGCGTATCGGCGCGACCTGGTCGCCTACTGCGCCTGGATGGGCCGCGGCGGCAGCGATCTCCTGACCGTCACCACCCATGATCTGGCTGGATACGTCACCCAACGGAAAACTCAATCCGCTCCGTCGAGCGTGGCGCGCCAGTTGGCGGCGATCCGGATGCTGCACCGGTTCCTAGCCGAAGAGGGAGTGCGCGGCGATGATCCGACGGGCAACCTCGACGGTGTCCGCGTGCCCGCTGGCATCCCCAAGCCGCTCCCCGAGCACGAGGTGATGGCGTTGCTGGACGTGATCGTCGGGACCGATCCGGTCAGCCTGCGCGACCGGGCGATGGTGGAACTGCTGTACGCGACCGGCGCCCGGATCAGCGAGGTGGTCGGGCTGAACGTCGGTGACGTCTCCGTCGAGCACCACGCGGCGCGCCTGTTTGGCAAGG
>JANOKQ010000157.1:0-4173 GCA_031419375.1 Acidimicrobiaceae bacterium | reverse complement strand
GCACTTGCGCACCGTTTCTCTGATCGGCCACAGCCATGCCGAATCGATGTGCGCGTGCCCAACACCAATGACCATCAGCGAACTCGCCCGCGCCGGAGCAGCGAGCGCGTCGGCAAGTCGCGACCGTGCCCGCGCAGCGGTGCCCGCGACGTCGCGATCGTTCACCTCGTTCAGCGCGGCCTCGAGGGCCCGCAGGAGGTGGGCCCGGCGGGGGTCGGCGAGGGCCAGACCGCGCATCACCCCCAACGCCACCTCCGCGTCGAGCAGCAGGTGGAACACATCCTCGTCGCGCACAGCCAGATCCGCCCGGCGGAGACGGTAGAGCCCACGGTCGCCGGCGGTCTCGAGCGACCCCATCGTGCTCGGTTGAAAACCGGGCCCGAGCGACGGATTTGACGCCGCCTCGACAAGCAGGACACATCGGCCACCTGCATCCAAGCTCAACGGCACCGCCGTGCGTCGCGGGTGCACCCCCTGCAGCGGCACGCCGCCATCCCACACCAAACCCTCCGCCTGGAAGCCTGCCCCCGCGTGGTGAAAGCCGAGATCGATCACGGCCTCGATGCGCTCGTTGGCCCAGGATGCGGGCACCTCGCCAGTCAGGCGAAACCAAGTGGTGCCCCACGGGCGACTCCACCTGTCGCCCACCCGGAACGGCTCGAAATCCTGCCGAACGGCCACCTCGTATGGCACGGGCTCACCCGGGGCATGCCATGCCTCCACCACCATTGCCACGGTGACTGGATGCATCTGGGGCAGCACGCGCTCCCACAGTTCGCGCTCGATGCGCTTCTCCACCAGCACCCGGTCGTCGTGCACTGCCGGAGCCTACGAGGTCGCCGTGGGACAGACCAGGTAAGGACAGGCCTGGCCATGCCCACAGCCGCTGACCATCCCCCGAGGGGCACAACACGCGCCGGTGCCGACATCGGCGGGCCGGTACGGTCGCGGCGATGACGTTGAGGTTCCCCGTGGCACCAATGAAAGCATCGATGGGTTCGCTGCCACCGACGACTGACGATGCGAACTGGGCGTATGAGGTCAAGTGGGACGGATACCGGACCGTTTTGTTCGTCGATACGGCGGCGAGACGAGTGCGCGTACAAAGCAGTAGCGGTCTCGATGTGACCTCCACCTATCAGGAGCTCGGCGCGATCTATGAAAGTGCAAATGCAACGAGTTTGATTCTTGACGGTGAGATCGTGGTGTTCGATACGAACGGCCGGCCATCGTTCGAGGGGGTGCAGCGACACAGCGCTCCCGTCGTATTTCAGGCGTTCGACGTTCTGTCGATCGATGACCACGACGTGATCGGGCTCGGGTACGAACGACGGCGATCCCTTCTCGTCGACGTGCTCGAACCAGGCAGCAACTGGGTCGTGCCGGCACATCGCGTTGGCGGGGGCGCCGAACTGTTGGCTGCGACGGCGGAACAGGGCGTCGAGGGGGTGATGGCCAAACAACTGGGAAGCACCTACCAGCCGGGCAAGCGAAGCCGGGCGTGGCGCAAGGTGAAAAATCGCCGACGCGTCGAGGTCGTCATCGGCGGGTACACGGCCGGCTCGGGCAGCCGATCGTCCACGTTCGGGGCGCTGCTGGTCGGCCACGCGGACGAGGCGGGCACGCTGCGATTCGTCGGGGGCGTCGGTACCGGTTTCGACCACCACCTCCTTGACAGCCTGACCAGGGAACTCCGCCTGTTGCGAGCCGAGCGGTGCCCGTTCGACCCGGTACCGCCGCAGGAGTACCGGCGTACCGCCGAATGGGTCCACCCTCGGCTGACGGCCATCATCGAGATCGCCGAGTACACCAATGACGGTTTGGTGCGCCATGCGAGCTTCGTCGAACTCCTCGCCTGATCAGGGGCATGCCTCCCACAGGTTCTGCGAATCGTCAAGGATCACCACCTATCGTCGCGGGTATCCTTCGTTTTTGTGATCAAATGCGGCAAACTATGTGCTACGCGGGACGAGACGTCCGAAAAGGGGGGTCGATGAGCAATCGAATCCGGTGCATTTCCAAATGGGCTGTTGCGCTGGGCCTGGGCACGGTGCTGGTCGCCGCCCCGACCGCCTCAGCGCACATCGAGGCCATTTTTGCTTCTTGCGAAGCAGGTGTCGTGATCCGCCTCACGGACTACAACGCCGACGGACCCAACACGATCTCGGTTTCGATCGACGGAGCGGTCGCGCTGTCGACGAGCTTCGGGGTAGGGATCTCGACAACCGTGCCCTTCGGCGATCCATTTTCGACGCATAGCTATCGCGTCGTCGTGCGGGCCTGGGACGATCCCGATTCCGTCGCCGGGTGGAGCTTCGATACCGGTGCGCTGGGCATTCCAGTGTGCGCAGGACTGCCCCCGACATCCGCCCCGGTGACCACCGCGGCGCCCGTGACCACCGCGGCGCCCGTGACGACGGCCGTTGCCCCGGTCACCACGACCACCCTGGTTGCGGGCGGCGCCATCACCACGTCGACGATTGCCCCGACCCCGACCCCGACCCCGACGACGTTGCCCGCGACACCCCCGAACACAGGAGGCGTTGTCGCCCAAGCCCCCGGCGGGCCGACGACCGTGCCAGCTGCGATACCCCCGGCCGCACCACCGGCCGCGCCCCCGACGACGGTGATCGTCGCCTCCGAAGCACCGCCGGTTGTCGGGGCCGAACTTCCCGCCACCGGTAATGTCAGCTACGTCGTGGTCGCCCTGGGGCTCATCGTTGGTGGCATGGGGCTGCTGACTACTGTTCTGCTCCGCCGTTCACCGCAAACCTGACCGCATTCAACGGGCCAGCAAACTGCACTCAACGGGGCAACCAACCCGTGGTGCGACACCGAGCGCGTGCGGAGCCACGGCGCTCGGGCAACCACGAGCCGGTACGCTTCCGACCCGAGTTCGGGCCCGATCTCGCACGAGGTTCCCTTCGGCACAGGTTGGTCTCGCCCCTCTAGCTCAATGGTTAGAGCAGCGGACTTTTAATCCGTTGGTTCTGGGTTCGAGTCCCAGGGGGGGCACCAGTCGGAGCGCCGGGACGAACCCGTGCCCGAGCCGGGATCGCGACGGCATACTGGCTTCATGACTGACGACACCGGAATCTCCACTGGGCCGGCCGACGATGACGTGGTGCCCGATGTTGATCTATCGCCCGAGGCCGCCGAGTTGGCCGCATTCGACCTCGATGGCGACGGAAAGATCTCCTTGATCGAAGCCGAGCGCGCTCGTCTCGGGGTGGTCGACGCCCGGCTGGCGGAGTTGTCCGAGGCGGGTGGCTTCAAGGGCGCCCTGGCCGAGGCCGCGCACAAGGTGCTCGACAAGCTCGACAACGACGGCTGACGCGTTACCGGTCGGAACCGGGATGGACATCTCGTGGCATGGCAGCCAGCGCGATGGGGTACCGGTCAGTATGGAAATCATTCGAAACGACGATGGCTCGCTGACAATTCCGGTGATCCCGGGTCGCCACGCGGCCGACGGCGACGCCGAGCCAACACCCGGCGACACCTCACCCGACGCCAATTCACCTGGCGCGAATTCACCCGGCAACAGATCGTCCGCCGGGGAATCACGGGTGCTGCGGCCTGGCGAGGGGGGCTACATCGAAGCGCTTGCCGAGTGGGACCTGCAGCAGCATCCCGACCGTGGTGAGGCCGTTTCGACGGTGTCGGGGCGTGAGCAGGCGATGGCGGTTGTGCATGCGGTCGACGAAGATCGCCAGCACGTGACCGAAGCCGTGGAAGCGCTTGCCGACCCGCATGCGAGCGCTGAAGCGCTGCGTCACGTGCTGGTCGGAGGCACGCCGTCGGTGAAGGCATTTGCCTCCGAAGTGGCTGAGGCAGAAGGTGGCGACGAACTGCCACCGCACACCGCCACCAAGATCATCGGCGAGGTGCTGGCCGAGATCGACACCCACTCCTGAGTCCAGCGGGGTACGACATCGCCGACTGTCACGCAGCCCGGTCGGCAACCGCGGCATCCCACGTCGGAGCCGTCGCCAGCACCGAATGGAGCGACCGCTTGTCGAAAAAGCCACCCGTGCGGTGCATTTCTCGACAAGCGGTCGCCAGCTGTCGCCTCATCGTGCGAACGGTCCGATGCATGAACTTCGGCGTGAACCAACGGGGTCACTTCATGTGGATTCCGCCATACCTGCGCAAGACCGGCGCGATGGCCGG
>JANOKQ010000156.1:0-12414 GCA_031419375.1 Acidimicrobiaceae bacterium | reverse complement strand
CAGCGCGGCTACCGCTGCGTGTTCGTGATGACCGACAAGGTCGCCCCAGAAAAGGTGTCGTTGCTGCGGGCCTACGGGTCCGAGGTGGTGGTGTGCCCGGTGGCCGTCGGGCCCGACGACCCAACGAGCTACTACAAGGTCGCCGAACGGCTCACCTTCGAACTCGATGCGTTCCGCCCCAACCAGTACGCCAACCCGAACAATCCGGCTGCGCACACGAAGACGACCGGGCCCGAGATCTGGCGTCAGACCGCAGGCCGGGTCACCCACTTCGTGGCCGGGGTCGGCACATGCGGCACGATCACCGGCGTGGCCCGCTACCTGAAGCAGCAGAACCCCGCTGTCCAGGTGATCGCCGCCGACCCCGACGCCTCGGTGTTCTCCGGCGGTTCCGGCCGCCCGTACCTCGTCGAAGGTGTCGGTGAAGACTTCTTCCCGGCCGCATGGACACCGGAGCTGTACGACGATGTGATCGCGGTCAGCGACGAGGAGAGCTTCCTCACCGCGCGCGAGGTCAGCCGCGAGGAGGGCATCCTGATCGGCGGGTCCGGTGGGATGGCGGTGGCCGCGGCGATCAAGGTGGCCAAGACAGCAGGGCCCGACGACATCGTGGTGGTCCTCAACCCCGACTCCGGCCGCGGCTACCTGTCACGCGTGTTCGACGACGACTGGATGGCCAACTACGGCTTCCTGCGCCAGTGCGACCAGTGCGTCGGCGCGGTGCTCGACACCCGCGGATCAACCCCGGCGCTGCTGTACGTCAACCCCACCGACACGGTGCGCGCCGCAGTCGACATCATGCGCGCCAACAACATCAGCCAACTGCCGGTATGCAAGAACACGCCGCCCTTCGCTGCTGCCGAGGTGGCCGGAGCCGTCGATGAACTCGAGCTGATGGAGGCTGTTCATCGCGATCCCTCCGTCATGGGCATGGCGGTCGAACGCGTGATGGGCCCGAAGCTGCCGACCATCGGCGTCGGACAGGCCGTGTCACTCGCGGTGTCCATGCTCGACCGCTCGCCAGCCCTGCTCACCCTGTCCGGAGGACGACCATTGAGTGTGCTCACCCGTACCGACCTGCTCACCTACTTTGCAGCGATTGCCGCAGATGCCGAATCCCGACCCGCAGGCGGACCAGAAAACGGACCCGAAAATGGAGAGGGGTTCCCTCGTGGGTGACACCGAGCAGCACAGCGGTTGGGGGTTCGACACCCGTGCCGTGCACACCGGGCAGGCACCCGATCCGACGACGGGCGCTGTGGTCACCCCGATCACGCTCAGCACCACCTTCGCCCAAGATGGCGTCGGCAACCACAAAGGCTTCGAGTACTCGCGCAGCGGCAACCCCACCCGCGCCGCGCTCGAGACGTGCGTCACCTCGTTGGAGCTGGCCAACCATGGGTTCGCCTTTGCCAGCGGCCTGGCGGCGGAGGACAACGTGTTGCGCCTGCTGTCGCAGGGCGACCGCATCCTGCTCGGCAACGATGCCTACGGCGGCACGTTCCGGCTGATCTCGAAGGTGTGGTCGCCGCTCGGGTTCCCGTGGAGTGCGGTGGACCTCACCGACATCGATGCGCTGAGAGCGGCATGGCCGAACGACACCAAGCTGGTGTGGTTGGAGACGCCGACCAACCCGCTACTCACCTGCGTCGACATCGAGGCGGTGGCCGAGCTCGCCCACGACCACGGCGCGCTCGTCGTGGTCGACAACACCTTCGCCACACCGTTCCTGCAGCAGCCGCTCGCCCTCGGCGCCGACATCGTGGTGCATTCGGCCACGAAGTACCTCGGCGGCCACAGCGACGTGGTGGGCGGGTTCCTCGCGCTCAACGACGACGAGCTTGCCGACCGTATCCGGTTCACCCAAAACGCCGCCGGGGCGATCCCCGCGCCGTTCGACTGCTACCTCGTGCTGCGTGGCGTGAAAACGCTCGCGGTGCGGATGGAGCGCCATTGCAGCAACGCCCGGGCGATCGTCGCAATGCTGATCGAGCATCCGTTCGTGGACCGGGTGCTGTATCCGCAGCTCCCCGATCATCCCGGTCACGCCGCCGCAGCGAAGCAGATGCGCGACTTCGGCGGGATGGTCAGCTTCATCCTGCGCGACGGGATCGGCGGTCGTTCCGGGCTCGATGCGGCGCTCGAGGTGGCCCGCAGTACCGAGATCTTCACCCTCGCCGAGTCGCTCGGCGCGGTCGAGAGCCTCATTGAACATCCGGGGCACATGACGCATGCTTCGGTCGCCGGTTCACCGTTGCAGGTGCCCGACTCGCTCGTGCGGCTCAGCGTCGGCATCGAGACGGCGTCCGATCTGGTCGACGACCTCCGCCAGGCGCTGGATCGCCTCACCGGCTGACCACGCGGGGAGACAGTTCCGATGCCGTCCGCCCCCCACCCTCGTCGCCGCTGGCTCTCGGTGTCGTCCATCGCCCCCGTCGTCGGCCTGATCGCACTCGTGGTGTCGTGGGAACGAGAACTCGGCGGTGTCGCGCTCGCGTTCGTGGCCGCGATCCTGATCGGCGCGGTGCTCACCGCCGTGCACCATGCCGAGCTGATCGCCCATCGCGTCGGCGAGCCCTACGGCACCCTCGTGCTCGCCTTGGCAGTCACGGTGATCGAGGCCGCGCTCATCGTCACGTTGATGATCACCGATGGCGACAAGGCCGCGTCGCTGGCTCGCGACACTGTGTTCGCGGCGATCATGATCGTGTGCAATGGTGTGATCGGGCTGTGCCTGCTGGTCAGCGCGATCAAGAATCCCGTCGTGCGGTTCAAGGAAGAGGGCGCGAACGCGCTCCTCGTCACCGTCATCGCGTTGGCCACCTTGAGCCTGGTGCTACCGACCTTCACAACTGGCTCGCCCGGCCCGACCTTCACCGGCCCACAGTTGGCGTTTGCGGCCATCGCCTCGGCAATGGTCTACGGGGTGTTCGTGTTCGTGCAGACGGTTCGCCACCGTGACGACTTCCTGCCCGTCGGCCACATTCCCGACGCCGCCGGTCACCAGCCCAGCCAGCGGCAGATGCGGCGAAGCGCGGGTCTGCTGGTGGTGTGCCTCATCGCAGTGGTCGGCTTGGCCAAGACCCTGTCGCCGTCGATCGAGGACGCCGTCGATTCGGTCGGCGCGCCGCAGGCCGTGGTCGGGGTGGCGATCGCCATGCTGGTGCTGCTACCGGAGACCATCGCCGCTATCTGTGCCGCACTGCGCGACCAGATGCAGACCAGCGTGAACCTCGCACTTGGCTCGGGCCTGGCCAGCATCGGGCTGACGATTCCCACCATCGCCATTGCAACCATCTGGCTCGACGGCCCGGTGCTGCTCGGGCTCGAGGCGAAGGAGATGGTGCTGCTCGCGCTGACCGCCTTCGTCACGACGATCACGTTCAGATCCGGGCAAGCCACGATCCTGCCAGCGGCCTTGCACCTGATGATCTTCGCCGCGTTCTTATTCCTCGCCGTGAACCCCTGACAGACCTCGTCGCCCCACCGACACCTGCCGGTAGGTTGCGGCCATGAACGGATCGATCCTAGGCACCCGCGTGTTGCGCACCGAAGACCCGGCACTGCTGGTCGGCGACGTGCGCTACCTAGCCGACCTGCACCTCGGCAAGCCCGACAGCATTGGACCCGAAACGGATTCGCTGATGCACGGCGCCGTGCATGTGGTGTTCGTGCGCTCGGAGATGGCCCACGCCTTGATCACCGCGATCGACACCGACGCCGCCCGTACCGCAGCCGGCGTGGTGGCCGTATTCACTGCCGCTGAACTCAACCTCGCTGCACACCACGGGATGGTCAAGGTGCACGACCACTTCGCCCGTCCCCCGCTAGCCCTCGACCGGGTCCGTTTCGTCGGCGAGGCCATCGTCGCGGTTGTGGCCACCACGGCCACCGCGGCCAAGGACGCTGCCGACCTCGTGGTGGTTTCCTACGACGCGTTGCCGGCGATGGTTCACCCGGAGCAGGCGCTCGCCGACGGGGCCGAGGTGCTGTTCCCCGACCATGGCAGCAACGTCGCGATCACCACCACCGACCCTGACCTGCCGGACATCTTCGCCGACGCCGATGTGATCGTGCGCGGCCGCTTCGTGAACCAGCGCATGGCGGTCGCCCCGATGGAGCCGCACGCCGCCGCGTCGGCACCGGGGCCCGACGGCCGGTTGGTGGTGTTCGGCTCCACGCAGATGCCCCACCTGATGCAGCAACTGTTGGCCGCCGCGCTCGGCGTCGAGCGCACCGCCATCCACCTCATCACCCCACCCGTCGGCGGTGGTTTCGGGGGCAAGGCCGGCCTGTACCCCGAGCAGACCGCAGTGGCCGCGCTGGCCATGCGCCTCGGTCGCCCGGTGATGTGGAACGCGACCCGCAGCGAAGACATGGTCGTCCTCGCGCACAGCCGGGCCCAGATCCAGTACGTCCAGCTCGGCTGCAAGCACGACGGGACCTTCACCGGGTTGCGAATCCACCTCGTCGGCGACGGCGGCGCGTACCCGGGACTCGGTGCATTCCTCCCGGCGGGCACACGGCGCATGTCGAACGGCACCTACCGCTTCGATGCGATCCAGTGTGACATCGCCGTTGCGGCAACCAACACCACCCCGACCGGGGCGTACCGCGGTGCGGGCCGGCCGGAGGCCACGGCGATGCTGGAGCGCATCGTCGATCAAGCTGCGCTCGAACTCGGCATCGATCCCGTCGAGATCCGCCGTCGAAACCTGTTGGCCGATTCGGTGTTCCCGTTCACCACGCTCACCGGGATCACCTACGACAGCGGCGCCTACTTCGCCCCGCTGGACGAGGCCGTACGCCTGGCCGGCTACGACGACCTGCGCCGCGAACAAGCCGAACGACGGGCACGCAACGATCGCAAGCTGTTGGGCATCGGCGTCGCCACCTACGTCGAGATCACCGCCGGCGGCGGGACCGCCGAGTACGGCGCAGTCGAGGTGCTGCCCGACGGCAGCGCGTCGGTGATGGCCGGCACGTCCGCTCACGGTCAGGGCCACCAGACCGCGTACGCGATGATCGTCAGCGCGCAGACCGGCATCCCGGTGGAACGCATTCGCCTCGTCCCCGTCGACACCGACCTGGTGCGCAGCGGGGGCGGTACCGGTGGTTCGCGCTCGTTGCAGCTCGGCGGATCAGCGGTGCACCGGGCCACCGAAGCACTCGTCGACAAGGCCCGCCAACTCGCCGCCACGATGCTCGAAGCCGACCTTGCCGACATCGTCGTCGACATCGCCACCGGAACCGTCGGTGTGGCCGGTGTGCCCACCGGGGCGCTCGATTGGGCGACCTTGGCCGCGCACGCCGCTGGCGATCCGGACCTCGTCGATCACGCCGACGGCACACTCGGACTGGCGGCGCAGCTGGACTTCAGCCAGGGCGCGGCGACGTTCCCCTTCGGGGCGCACATCGCCGTGGTTGAGGTGGATCGCGACACCGGAGAGGTCACCCTCGTTCGCCACATCGCCGTCGACGACTGCGGCATCGTGCTGAACCCGTTGCTCGTCGAGGGCCAACAGCATGGCGGGGTGGCCGCCGGCGTGAGCCAGGCGCTGTACGAACAGGTCACCTACGACGCCGACGGCAACCCGCTGACGGGTTCGTTCATGGACTACGCGTTCCCGTCTGCGGCCGAGTTCCCCTCGTTCGAGGTGCACAGCACCGAGACCCCGACCCCGCTCAACCCGTTGGGGGCGAAGGGAATCGGCGAGGCGTCCACGATCGGCAGCACGCCAGCGGTGCAGAACGCAGTGATCGACGCAGTCGCTCATCTCGGGGTGCGGCACATCGACCTGCCGTGCACCAGTGAGCGTGTGTGGCGCACGATCCGCGACGCCGAAGCCGGCACACTCGCCGACCCGTGGAGCGAACCGCCGCCGGTGTTTGCCCGGCTCGCCGCGGGTCAGAAGGTGGACGAAGCGGGGCTGAGCGCGGCCGAAGGTATCTGATACCGAGTCGGCCCCCAGGTTCAATCGCACGCTCAGAACAGCGTCGGCTGCTCGGGCCGCACGTAGCGGACGCAACCCGGCCACGGCACGAAGTTGTCCATGAACACCCATGAGCGGCGATGGATGCTGGACGGGCCATAGCCCTGCAGTGCGGTCTTGTGCACCGGGCACGGATACCCCTTGTTGGTATCGAAGCTCCACTGCGGGTAGTGCTCGGCGTGGGCGCGCATCACCCGGTCGCGGGTGACCTTGGCGAGGATGCTGGCCGCGGCCACCGACAGGCAGTGCAGGTCGGCCTTCACCCGCATCTCCACTGCCGAGACGTGTGGGGTCACAAAGTTCCAGTTGCCGTCCACCACGGCCACGTCGGGCACGACGCTGAGCGACTCGATTGCTCGCTGCGCGGCGAGACGCTGCGCTGCGGCCATCCCTAGTTCGTCGCATTCCCGCTGGCTCGCCGCGCCGACCGCCCACGTGACGCACCACGCTGCGATCCGGTCGAACAGCGCTTCGCGGTTGCCCTCGGAGAGCATCTTCGAGTCCCGAACACCGTTGACCCGCTTGTCGCGCGGCAGCACCGCGGCACCTACCATCAGCGGACCGGCCCACGCGCCGCGGCCAACCTCGTCGATGCCGACCACCAGGTCGTGGCCGCGCTCCCACATCTCGCGCTCGATCGTACGGGTGGGTGCTCGGCCGGCCATCGCTGGGTTCCGTCTCGACTCGGTGCGTGCTGTGGCTGGCGTAGTGGCGTGTCTGTTCGGCGGGTCAGCGAAGCACGAGCCGGGGACCGCCATCGACCACCTGGCCGACCCGCCACCACCCGCCGCCGGGGATCGCCGCGAGCTCGGCGGCCGCGGCGGGTTCGAGCGCGGCGAGCAAACCACCGGACGTTTGCGGGTCCATGCACAGCGCCTCGCCCCCGGCCATCGCGGAGCTCTCGAGGTGGTCCGCCACGTACTCGCGGTTGCGCGGGTCGCCGCCGGTTCGTACTCCCCGGTCAGCCGCCTCACGCGCCCCCGGGTACGCAACGATCGTGGCGGTCTCGATGACGAACGTGGCGCCGCTGCGCTCGGCCATCTCCCAGCCATGGCCGGCAAGTCCGTAGCCGGTGACGTCGGTGACGGCATGCACCGCCGCGCCGAGCGCTTGCAACTGCTCGGAGGCGGCGCGGTTGATCCGGCGCATGCCGGCGATTGCCGCAGCCTTGTCCTGCTCGTTGCCGGCAGCGAGCGTGAGCGCCGTGCCGAGGGGTTTCGACAGCATCAACACGTCACCCGGCACCGCGCCACCCTTGCGGAATATCCGTTGCGGATGCACCACGCCCTGCACGGCGAGCCCGAAGATCGGTTCCGGGTTGCGGATGGTGTGGCCGCCGGCAATCGTGCCGCCGGCCTCGGCGACGACCGCTGCCGCAGCATCGAAGATGGCCGCGATCGCGTCGCGCGGGAAGTGCTCGGGAAACGCAGCCACGTTCACGGCCAGCACCACCCGGCCGCCCATCGCGAACACGTCGCTGCACGCGTTGGCCGCAGCAATCGCACCGAAGTCGGCGGGGTGATCGACGAGCGGCGGGAAGAAGTCGGTGGTGCTCACGAGTGCGACATCGGGTGCCACCTGGTACACGGCAGCGTCATCGAATGGAGCGAGCCCGATCAGCAGTGACGGGTCGAGACCGGCGGGCATGTCGCGGACCAACCCGGTGAGGAGCGAGGCACCCCATTTCGCGGCGCACCCACCGCACGATGTCCACTCGGTCAGGCGCAGATCGGCAAAGGGATCCACGGCACGGTCAACGAGCTCGGTCATGCCAGCCAGCCTACGTGTCCGTACTCGAACCCCGCCCGAGTCAGCGGGTCCCGCGTTTGATGATCGCATTCCGGCTAGCTGGGCTCGGGTAATGTCCGGTCCAATGCTCACGTCAGCGCCGCACCACTTCACGTCGACCGATGCGAAGCGCACGATCGACAACTTCCCCGACATCTGGGATCAGCTCTCGCTCGGTCGTGATGCGTCAGCAATCGATCACCTCCGGCCGGTGCTCAGCGGCGACGTCCGGGAGGACTTGCCCGCCGTGTGGGAGGCGATGCAGGCGGCCGGTCCAGCACTCCGTGCCGCCGGGCAACTCCCGCCACGCGCGACCGGTCTGGTTGATTCGGTCCATCGCGGTTCGGGTGGGGTGCCCAAGCCCCCCGTCGAGCATGTCGACGTGGTGTTCAGCGGCGTTGTCGGCGACGTGCAGTTGGCCCGGCAGCATCATGGTCGCCCATGGCAGGCGCTGTGCATCTGGTCGACCGAGGTGATCGAGCGGTTCAATGCCGAAGGCCACCGCCTGTTCCCGGGCGCAGCGGGCGAGAACATCACGCTGTCGGGTTTCGACTGGGCGCTGATCCGCCCCGGTGTCCGGATGCGCATCGGTGAGGTTCTGTGCGACGTATCAGCGTTCGCGTTGCCGTGCAGCAAGAACGCGCGATGGTTCGAGGGCCGCCGGTACAACGCGATGCACCACGATCTCGGACCGGTCAGCAGGGTCTATGCGACCGTGCTGCAACCCGGCCAAATCCGCGCCGGTGATGAAGCCATCCTTGAGCCCTAAGCCTGCCCCTAAGCCCGCCCCTGACGCGAACGTGTCGCCGATCAGTTGAACGACACGCCGTCACCGCCACCGTCACCGTCACCGCCACCGTCACCGCCGGCTGCCGGAACCGTTGCCGGAACGGGTTCGGCACCCGGGGGTACGGGCCACAGCGCTTCGCCAGACCGCTCCGTGGTGCTCCACTGCGGTGCCAGCAGTGCGGCGTGGAGTTGCACCAGGGCGCCGCTGCACTCCCACAGCACGGCGGGACGTGGACCGTGCCAGCGGATAGCCAACGACACCGCTGAACCTGCGCCGGTTGGCACGTCGAACACCTCGAAGTTCTGGCCCAACCAGGATGCTGGGAACCCCTTCGGGAACAGGTTGGGGCCACAAGCGACGGCCTGCTCGGCCGCGATGATCTCGCGCCCCAGGCTGCCAAAGCCAGACAGGTCGCCCGATAAGTCGTCAGACAGAGCGGTGACCCGTTGAGCGGTTCCGGAGGGCATCGCCAGCAGGCGTGCGCGCACCTTGCCCAGATCGCGTATCGCCCGCGGCTCGTCCGAGTCCAGGCACACCCGCTCGGCCGCGTCGAGCGCGGCGATCAACAACTCGTCATCACGGTAATCGGCAAGATTGCCGATCGCCTGCGCCAGCTCCGGCATCCACGCGTCGTCTCCGGCACCCATCCGCACAAGCTCACCGACGCCGAGCAAGAACTCGACCGGGTCGTCAGCGGCGAGCACGGGGCCCGCGAGGAGCAAGCCAATTCGCGCCGCCTTCACTGCAGTAACGACGGCGGGGTCGGGAACCGTCAGACGGCTGGCCCGGTCGAGCAGCATTGTCCATCCATTAGCCACGCTTGCGGCCGATGAAAGCGTGACCGGAAGCGACCCCGCGCGCGGCTCGGCGTGGGAGATCGCAACAGTGATGCTCGAACGATGGCCGACAGGAAAAGCCACAGTGCCCGCCGGCAGGTCGATGCCGTCGAGGGGCATGTCGGTGGGTGGCCGAGCCGACAGCAACGCCGTGCCGTGGAAGGCCACAGCGATCGGCAGCGGCGAATCGTTCTCTACCTCGATCACCGTGTGCCCGCCTCCGTCGGCGACGGCGAAGATCCGCTGGACGACGTCGCCATTGGGGATCCGCACTCGCGTCTCGACTACGGGCGTGCCGTCGATACGGATCTGGCGCACCGACGCAACGAGCGCGGGGTCGTGCCAGCGGTCATCGGCGGCCACCCACCAGTCGAGCGATGCGGGCTCGGTGTGCCAGACCGGGTCGGGCCACCCGCGGATGGCGCCCCACGGCGTCACCTCGGCGTGCCATTCGCCTCCGAGCACGCCGATCGTGATCGAAGGCGGAGGTTTCAGGTTCGCGTCACGGAGCACGATCACACGGTAGCGAGCGTTACTCGAACCGCTCGCTGCTGCGGCGGCGGCGGGCATGCCTACGATGAGCCGGTGGAGACCGCCATCCTGGTGCCGATCAAGCGTTTTGCCTCCGCAAAGCAACGCCTCGAGTCGGCGTTGTCGGCGACACAGCGTGAGCAGTTGGCCCGCTGGACCGCCGAGCGCGTGCTGGCCGCAAGTGGCGAACATCCCGTCCATGTGGTGTGCGACGATCCAGTCGTGGCCGAGTGGGCGCAACGCCATGGGGCCACCGTGTTGTGGGAAGTGGGGCAGGGGCTCAATGCCGCCGTCGACCACGCCGTGGGATGCCTTGCAGGTCGCGGGCACCGGCATGTTGTCGTGGTGCACGGTGACCTCCCCCGACCCCAGCATGTGGGCAGCTTCGCGGTTGACGGCGCGGTGACGCTCGTACCCGACCGACACGGTGATGGCACCAACCTGATGGCCTTCCCAATCAGCCGGCGGATCGCCGCGAGCTACGGTCCGGGGTCGTTCCGACGGCACCTCGACCAGGCGATGTCGCTCGGCCTGCGGGTGCAGGTGGTCCGCGATCCATTGATGGCCCTCGATCTCGACCACCCGCGCGACCTCGATCATCCCCTCGTGAAAGAAGTGCTGCCCACATGGCTGCGAACGAACCAGGCCAACCTGTCCCCGAGCGGTTGACACACGCGCCGAGCAGCAACCTCGCCGTCCCCTCCTCGGCGCTGGCAATCGGCGCCCACCCCGACGATGTCGAATTCGGTGCTGGCGCGACCCTGGCAAAGTGGGCTGCGGCCGGCTGCATCGTGCATCACCTGATCTGTACCGACGGCTCGAAGGGCACCTGGGACGCCGCTGCCGATACGGCGGCCTTGGCGGTCCGTCGCCGCGACGAACAGATCAACGCGGCACGACGCTTGGCCGGTACCGCAGCCGGCGAGGTCCGCTTCCTCGGCGGGATCGATGGTGAACTCGACAGCGACACCGCGACGCGCAGTTCGGTTGCCCGGATCATCCGTGAGCTTCGCCCCGCGGTGGTGCTCGGCCACGATCCGTGGAAGCGTTATCGCCTGCATCCCGACCATCGCCACGCTGGCTTGTTGGCCTGCGACGCAGTCGTGGCGGCCCGCGACCCGCATTTCTTCCGCGACCATGCGCTCGCCCACCATCGCCCGGAGTCACTCATGTTGTGGGAGGCCGATGTGCCGAATCACGTCGAGGATGTGAGCGGTTTCGTCGAGACCAAGTTGTCGGCACTCGAGGCTCACGAATCACAGTTCGAGAGCACCATGCACGCCGTCGACGACGCCTCGATCGAACAGTTTCGGCAGCGGGTGCGGTCTCGACTCGCCGGTCTCGGCGCACCGCACGGTGTGGGTGCTGCAGAACTGTTCCGGTTGATCGTCGACCTATGAGACAGCGTTGAACTGACCGATCGAACGCCCTTCGCCCGGCGCTCCGGCGAACGCCTGCGCGATCGACATCCACTCGGTGGCTGCATCCCCGTGAATCTCCAGTGCCGTATCAGCACGGTGTCGCCGCTGGGTGACGGCAAGGCAGAAATCGAGCATCGGGCCGTGCACGGTGTCGAGCGCGTCGGGTGACCCCCACGCCGAGGTGGTACCGCTCGGTGCGGTCAGCGCGACGTGCACATCGATATCGGGCATCGTTCGGCCGTGGATCGCATAGCTGAACGGGCGGGCACGGACGCCGATGTGGGCGACATGGCGGAGCCGATCGGTGGCTTCCGGCGTCACGCCGAGGGCGTCGGCGACGTCGTAGCCATGGGCCCACGTTTCCATCAGCCGTGCGGTGATGAACGACCTCGCTGCCATCGCCGGGCCGTACCAGGGGACACGGGCAGCGGGATCGATGGTGCGGGCGTGATCGAGCAATTCCTGCCGGTCACGCCGCCACTCGGCCAGCATCGCTTCACCGCTCATCGCCCGTCCGGGCAACACCGACGTGTGCGTGCCGCCGGCAGCCATCAAGCGGGCGGCATCGGCGACGAACTCAACCGGGTCGCGCAGGGCGAGCAGGGCACGTTGATCGAAGAACCAGAGGTGACTGATCTGGTCGCGCACCGACCATCCAGGCGCTGCGGTGGCCGTGTCCCAGCCGAGTTTCTCCGCGCCGTCGCCACGATCAGCGACGAGGCTGTCGAGAGCTGCATGCTCAGCGGAAAGATCGGTGCAGATGTCGTCCATCCCGACAGTCTCGCAAGTTCATCGCGACAACGTCAGATCCGCTTGGCGATTCCGGTCGGGCCGACAACGCAAACGAGGAGCCCGAAGGCTCCCCGTCGACGCGTCTCCCGAATCCCGGGAGGATGATTACTTCTTCTTACCTTTCTTGGCCGGTGCAGCCTTCTTGGCCGGTGCAGCCTTCTTCGCTGCCGGTGCAGCCTTCTTCGCTGCCGGTGCAGCCTTCTTCGCTGCCGGTGCAGCCTTCTTCGCTGCCGGTGCAGCCTTCTTCGCTGCCGGTGCAGCCT
>JANOKQ010000155.1:0-1637 GCA_031419375.1 Acidimicrobiaceae bacterium | reverse complement strand
GCTCGGGCGGGAAGCGGGTCTGCACCCGCCCGGCGAAGGTGCCCTGCTCGTTGTCGGCGCGCACCAGGTCGCGGATGAAATCGGAAGCTGCCGGGGCGGGATTGGTGGGGCTCATGACGTCGGGGACGCTAGCAACTACCCCATCAGCGCGACTGGTGCGATTCACAGGGTCAGCCTGAAGGCGGACGGGGATCAACCGCTGGGACGACGACGGCCCGGCACGATCCGGCTAGCTTCGACCAACGATGACGCAGCTTCGAGCGGTGCGCTGGTTCCGCGATCATCCCGTCGCGGCCGACGCCGCGCTGGCCGCCGGCCTCGGGGCCATAGGCCTCGTCATCCACCTGTCTGTCCGCCATCCCCATCACAACGACCCATCCCTGCTCGGTGCCGTGCTGGTGCTCGCCGCAACGCTGCCGCTCGTCTGGCGGCAACGCGCGCCGGTTGCGGTGCTCGTCGCCGTGCTCGGCTTTCAGTTCGCGCTCGATGTCTCCGACTCAGTCGGCACCGGGTGGATCAACATGCTCGTCGCCGCATACACCGTCGGTGCCAACATCGGCGGGCGCGCCCTGTGGCGAGTCGGCGGAGCCAGCACTGCGGCGGTGATTGGTTTCGTCAGCCTCGGGGTGGTCATCGACGAAGCGCCGTGGGGCGCGTTGATCTCGTCGACTGTGCTGTACGTGGCGGCGTTGATCCTGGGCGACAACGTGCGCCGCCGCCGCGAACGAGCCGACGAGTTGATGGAACGGGCCGAGCGGGCCGAGCGCGAACGCGAACTGCTGGCCACTCAGCGGGTGCAGCAGGAGCGCTCACGCATCGCCCGCGAATTGCACGACGTGGTGGCCCACAGCGTGAGCGTGATGATCATCCAGGCGGCAGCGGCACGTCGCACGCTGACCACCGATGTCGCACAGGCGACAGCCGTGTTGGAGAGTATCGAGCGCACCGGCCGCGAGGCGATGAACGAGATGCGGCGCATGCTCGGTGTGTTGCGCAGCGACGATCCTCATGCCACTACCGACGACCGCGCCCCGCAGCCGACGCTGCTGTCGCTCGAAGATCTGGTGTCGTCGGCCACCGACTTGCCGCTCGCGTTGCGCACCGAGGGCGCGATCGTCGGGCTGCCCGTCGGTGTCGAACTGAGCGCGTACCGGGTGGTGCAAGAAGCGCTCACCAACGTGCGCCGCCACGCCGGGCGCGTCGACCACGTCGATGTAGCGGTGCTCAACACCGACGACTCCCTGGTGGTGGAGATCACCGACGATGGCCGCGGCTCCATCGCTGCGCACTCGACGGGAGCGATGCTCAACCGCCCCGGAGCCGGAGGAGGGTCCGGCTACGGAATCGTCGGCATGCACGAGCGGGTCGGGATGTTCGGCGGGTCGCTCAGCGCCGGCCCCCGACCCGGCGGGGGTTGGCGGGTTCGGGCCACCTTCCCGCTACCAGACAAATGATCCGCGTGTTGCTGGTCGACGACCAGGAGATGGTCAGGGTGGGGTTCCGGATGATCATCGAGACCGAGCCGGATATCGCGGTGGTCGGAGAGGCCGCCGATGGGCGCGAGGCCCTCGATCTGGTCGAGCGGAGCCGCCCCGACGTGGTGCTGATGGATGTGCGCATGCCCCGGATGGACGGGC
>JANOKQ010000154.1:0-6995 GCA_031419375.1 Acidimicrobiaceae bacterium | reverse complement strand
GTGCTGACATTCACCTACGACGATCTCGCAGATCGGCCGCCGGTGGCGATGCGGACCTGCGTGGTCGGCTCGGACAGATGCGCACGGCGGACCAGCTGCAGCATCGTTCGTTCCAACCAGCTCTCCGTGCGGGCGTCGTCGAGGATCACGTCGATCCGTCGCACACCTGCCTTTCCCCGGCGGCGGATCGTGTCGAGTTGGCGGCCGAGGTACGTAGGCGATGTCCATCCCATGCGGCACGCGCTGTCGATCGCGTTCCGCAGCTCGTTCGTGGTCCACCGCCCCGATTCCTCGACGATCAGGCGACTCGCGCTCAGGGTGCGTAATCCGTCAACGATGACCAGGTCGCTCGGACGGAGGCCACGCACCGAGCGGACCGCTCCGACGGTCTGGCGGCTGCGCAGCTCGCGTGGTACGCAGAACGCCGGAGCGTCGGCGTGCTCGAATCCGTCGAGACAGAGCAGCCGTGCCGCCGCATTGCCGGCGATCGCTGCCTCGGGGCCGAGGTCGGTCAGGCCTGCGGTGAGCAACTGCATCCGGGTGACCGGATGGCCGCAGAACCGGTAGGACCGCTTTCCCACTCGCTCGACCTCGGCGCGTTCGAGTGCGCCGGCGAGCTGATCGTCGCTGAGCGCGCAGGCAATCCAATCTGCCATCGCGAAGACGCCCTGGTTGGCCGAGCTGAACTCGGCGATCTGGTGATACTCGTGGTGATGATTCACCGCCCCATCGTCACAAATGGGTGTCACATCCGTTCTGGTCACCTGAATCCGGCTCAGCGGCGGGATTGCGTGACCGGAACGAGCGGGCTCAGGGCGTAGCGTCGCGCTGTGGCGATGGAGCTTCCCGAGCGGATCGATGCGGGGCCGGCGATCAGCCGCGACCTCGCGTTGGCAACATGGGGGCTGTTCGTCGGGTTGGCGTTCCTGCTGCTCGCCGGCGGGCTGTTCGGCACGTTGCTCGGCGTTCGCGCCGAACTGGCCGGGCTGCCGACTGCGCTCACCGGGCTGATCAGCGCGGCGTACTTCCTCGGTTTCGTCGTCGGCTCGAAGCTCACGTTGTGGGCGCTCGGGACCGTCGGCCACATCCGCGTGTACGCGGCGCTCGCGGCGGTGTTGTCGGCAGCGATGCTGGCGGTCGGGCTGACCGACGTGTGGATCCCGTGGGCGATCCTGCGCTTCGTGACCGGGCTGTGCTTCGCTGGCCAGTACGTGGTGGCCGAGTCGTGGTTGATGGATCTGGCCACCAACGAGAATCGGGGGCGGCTGCTCGGTATCTACACCGTCATCGCCACCGGCGCGTTCGCTGTCGGTCAGGCCTCGGTGTTCGCCTTCGACGCCGAGGTGGTCACCGGCTTTGCGCTGGTCAGCATCATCACCTCGCTTGCCGTGGTGCCGGTGACATTGTCGGAGGAAGCGGTCGCGCCACGAATGCAGGAGGCCGCGCACATCTCGCTTCGCGAACTGGCTCGCGTGGTACCGACCGGATTGGGGAGCTGTCTGCTCGTCGGTGTGGCCCACGGGGCGATGAGCGGGCTCCCCGCCGTGTACGCCACCCGGATCGGGCTCCCGGTGGCTCAGGTCGGGTTGTTCGCCGCCGCGCCGAGCATCGGCGGGGTGCTGTTGCAGTGGCCGATCTCGGCCGCATCCGACGACATCGATCGGCGCGCCGTCGGACTGGCCGGAGCAATCGGGGCCATGGCGACGGCCGTGATCCTGGTGCTCACGCCCGAGGCGCATTGGATGATCCTGGTGTGGTTCGCCGTACTCGGCGGGCTCAGCTACCCGCTGTATTCGATCGCCGCCGCCTACACCAACGACTGGGTGGAACCCGAACACCTCAATGCGGCGGCGTCGCAACTCGTCACGTTGTACGGCGTCGGCGCGGTGGTCGGCCCATTCGCTGCCGCGGCGATGATGATCGTGATGGGACCGGTCGGATTCTTCTGGGCCCTGTTCGTGCTCCACGCCGTGATCGCGGTGTTCTTCGTCTACCGGATGCGCGCTTGGCGGGCGCCGTTGGCCAAGCGACCCTGGCGCGAGGTGTCGCTACCGGCACGGGCGTTCTACGTGCCGGCAACCATCGCCGCGATCGGCCGCCGCCGTCGCCCGCGCCGGCATGAGGTGGACGGATGAATGAGTGAACGGCGCCGGTTAGCGCAGGCGCGCGAGCTGCTTGTGCTGCCAGGCGGCGGTGGCTTCGACGTTGTTGAACGTGAACAGGTGGATGCCCTCGATGCCGAGTTCGCCGGCAACCTTGCTCAGCGGGGTGATCATCTTGTTCGGGTCGTAGCCCGACGGCGAGAACAGGCGCAACAGCGCGCCCGAGTTCTTCTTCACGAACCGCATCGACGAACCAATGCCGAGGCGGGCACCCATGCTGAGCAACTTGCCCCGGTCGATCACACCGGGCACCCCGAGATGTAGCGGCAGCGTGAAACCTGCGGCCCGTTCGGCGGCCGCCCACTGCGTCCACTGACGAAGATCGAAACACATCTGTGTGCTGGCATAGCCATCAATGCCAGCTTCGCCAAGGATGGCCTGCTTGGTGTGCAAGGCCTCGTGAACCACACCGGGGTCGATCAACGCGTGGCCGTCCGGGTAGGCGGCTACGCCGATCCGGGTGACGCCATGGTCGCAGTCGAGGAAGTCGCGCAGGAACGCCACCACGCCGTCGTACGGGCCATGCGGGGTGGGGGCGTCACCGGCGATGAGGAACACCTCGCGCACGTCGTGCTCGGTGCAGTACGCAGCCAAGTGCTTGACGTGGTCACGATCTTCGACCATGCGGGCTGCTATGTGGGGCACGGCCAGATGGCCGCGGGCCATGATTCGCTCGGTCAGCTCGAGCGTGGCCTCGATGCTCTTGGCCGGCGAGCAGGTGACCGAGACCGAAGCTCCGGCGGGCAGATGTTCGATCTGGCCGTCGACGTTCTTCATCGGCACGACCTCGTAGCGGGCCTCGGTGACGAGCGAGCGCTCCGTCACGGGCCCGACCTGAGGGGCGGGTTGATCGGACATCGTTGACCCGGTTTCTGGGGTGGTGATGGAGGTAGCTGGCGTGACGATGCTCATGGTGGTTTCTCGGTGAGGGGCGGTTGAGGGATGCGCGGCGGTTCAGGCGAACTCGTCGGGCAGTTCGGACTTGCGGCGGGCGATGAAGTCGAGCAGTTCGGCATCGATCGCCTCGTCGAGGGGAGGTGCTTGGTAGTCGGCCAGGCGCCGCTTCCACAAGGCGTTGGCACGCTGCGCGGCGTCGAGGCCACCCTCTTCGCTCCACTGCTCGAAGCTGGAGTTATCGGAGGTGTCGCTGCGGTAGAACGCCGACTCGAAGTTGGCGAGGGTGTGCGCGGTGCCGAGGAAGTGGTTCCCCGGCTCGTGCTCGCAGATCGCTTCCAGGGCGAGCCCGTTGGGGGAGATGTCGAGCCCCTTCACGAACGTGTGCATCATGCCCAACTGATCGCAGTCGAGGACGAACTTTTCGTACCCGATGGCCAGCCCGCCTTCCAACCACCCGGCCGCGTGCAGCACGAAGTTCACACCGCCGAGCACCGTGGGCTGCATCGTGTTGGCGCTTTCGTACGCAGCCTGCGCGTCGGGCAGCTTCGACGAGGTGAGCGAGCCGCCCGAGCGGAACGGCACACCGAGGCGGCGGGCCAGCGCAGCGACGGTGTACAGCACCATCGCCGGTTCCGGCGTACCGAATGTGGGGGCGCCGGTCTGCATGCTCATCGAGCTGGCGAACGAGCCGAGGATGACTGGTGCGCCCGCGCGGATCAACTGCACGAACGTCATCCCGGCGAGGGCTTCGGCGAGGGTCTGGGTGGCAACGCCGGCGCTGGTGGACGGGGCCATCGCCCCGGCGAGGATGAACGGGGTGATGATCGTGGCCTGGTTCGACTCGGCGTAGGCCTGCGCCGCGGCCAGCATCGTGCCATCCCATACCAGCGGCGACGAGGCGTTGATCAGCGATGTCATCACGGTGCGGTCGGCAAGGTCGCCACCGAACGCGATGCGGGCCAGATCGATGCTGTCCTGCGCCCGTGAGCCAGCGGTGACCGAGCCCATGAAGCCCTTGTCGCTGTACTTGATGTGCGAGTACACCATGTCGAGGTGGCGCTTGCTGACGGGGATGTCGACCGGTTCGCACACCGTGCCGCCGGAGTGATGCAGGTACGGCGTCATGTAGGCGAGTTTGACGAAGTTCTGGAAATCGGCCAGCGTGGCGTAGCGGCGACCGATGTCGAGGTCGTGCACGAACGGCGACCCGTAGTTGGGCGCGAACACGGTGTGGTCGCCACCGATCACCACGTTGTTGACCGGGTTGCGGGCGTGCTGCACGTACATGGCCGGCGCGTTCGCGGCGACGATCTCGCGGCACATGCCGCGCGGGAAACGAACCCGTGTGCCGTCGACGTGGGCGCCGGCCGCAGCGAACACCGGCAGTGCGCTCGGGTAGTCGCGGATCTCCACGCCGACCTGCTCGAGGATGGTGTCGGCGGCCTCTTCGATGGTGGTCAGGCCCTCATCGGTGACGATCTCGAAAGGCCGCATCGTGCGCGTCAGGTACGGCACCCGCTCGATCACATGTGCGGCCCGCAATGCGGCGCGCCCCGCCCGCCCACCCGATCGCCGTCCGGTGCTGGTCTCAGTCATGATGGCTCCCCTTCAGTCGGGTTCGGGTCAGTCGGGTTCGGCACGCGGTCGCGTCGTCTGCGGCCGCCGGGCCGGCTGGTGCCGTCGGCTGCCGTGGAGCGCTCCGGAAGGGTCACCACGGAGGCGAGGTGCGGGGTGGGGATGCTTGCATGGGGGAAGGCCATCGCAGCCACGAAATGGGCTTGGAAGCTGGGTTCGGTGGCGGTCTCCACCTTGATCACCTTGCGCACGGCTGCTTCCATCTCGTGACGGGCGGCCATCGACAACAGTGCCCGCACCGCGCCGCCACCGGCAGCGTTGCCGACGGAACGGACGTGGCCGACCGGGCAGTCGGGCACCAGCCCGAGGAGGAGCGCGTAGACCGGCTCGATGTGCGAGCCGAACGCCCCGGCGAGGCGGATGTCGTCGACCGAGGTGACTCCGGCGTGTTCGAACAACAACTCGATCCCGGCGCGCAACGCGGCCTTGGCGAGCTGGATCGCGCGCACATCATTTTGGGTGATGCACAACCGCACACCATCAGCGTGCGATTGCTCGCGGACCACGTAGCTGAACGTTCGTCCGTCGGCGATGATGCGCGGCGACCGCGGCGCCAACGATCCCTGCACCACACCATCGGTGCTGATGATCCCGGCGAGGTACATCTCGCCGATCACCTCGATGATCCCCGACCCGCAAATGCCGGAGATGTCGAGCTCGGCGGTCTCGTCGGCGAAACCGGGTTCGTCGCTCCACAGGTCGCTGCCGATCACTTTGAACCGGCATTCGAGTGTGTCGCGATCGATCCGCACCCGTTCGATGGCCCCGGCCGTGGCCCGCTGGCCGCAGCTCAGTTGCGCGCCTTCGAATGCCGGGCCGGTGGGGCTCGACGCAGCGAACTGACGGTCGCGATTACCGACAACGATCTCGGCGTTGGTGCCGACGTCGACAAGCAGCTGCATGGTCGCCGAGCGGTGCGGACCTTCCGACAGGATCACCGCGGCCGTGTCGGCGCCGACGTGGCCGGCGATGCACGGGGCCAGGTACACGCGGGCATTGCGGAAGTGCAGTTCAAACGTCGGCGCGGTGACGCTGATCGCCTCGGTCGTGGCCAATGTGAACGGGGCCATCCCCAACGGGGTCGGGTCGATGCCGGCGACGATGTGGTGCATGATCGGGTTGCCGACGAGCACGATCTCGTGCAGCTTGTCGGTTTCGATCACCGCGTCGCAGCACAGCTCGGAGATGAGGTCGTTGAGTGCGTCGCGCACCACTGCGGTGAGCTGCTTGTCGCCGCCTGGGTTCATCATCACGTATGACACGCGGCTCATCAGATCCTCGCCGAAGCGGATCTGCGGGTTCATCCGTCCTGCCGATGCGAGGATCTCGCCGGTGGCCAAATCGCACAGGTGCCCGGCGATGGTGGTGGAGCCGACGTCGATCGCCACGCCGACGGCACGATCGACGAAACCGGTCCACACCGCAACCGCTGCATCGCCGCGAACTGCGATGGTCGCGGCGCGGCGGTGGTCGTTTGCAGCCGAGGGATGGAACGCACGGTGAACCTGCTGCAACACGTTCACCTCGAGATGGGTGATGTGCCGCTGCTGGGTTCGTTCCAACTCGTCGATGACAAGGTCGGTCATCGATGCCGCGTCGCCGAGCAACGACTCGGGCAGCTCGAGGTAGGCGAGCGATACCGCCGGATCGAGCACCACGTCGGCGAGGTCGAGGCTCTTGCGAACCACTGGACGGTGGACTTGGCTCTCGGGTGGCACGTCGAGCACCACATCGTCGTTGATCAGCGCGCAGCAGCCGAGCCGGCGGTCGGGCTTGAGGCCTTTGCGATCGGCGTACGTCTGCTCGGTCGCGGTCCAGCCGCTGAGCGCGGTGCCGTCGACGTCGATGGCCCACTTGGCGTAGCTGCCCTCGTTGAAGGTGACCTGGCAGCGCCCGCAGATGCCCCGCCCGCCGCACACCGAATCAAGATCCACCCCGAGATCGCGTGCTGCCTGGAGCACGCTGACGCCGGCGTCGACGGTGCCGCCGAGACCAGACGGTGTGAACACGATCCGCGGCACGGCTCGGCTCGGTTTCCTACTGGGCCCGTCGGCGGCGGCCGCCGCCGACGCGGCCCTCGCGGGCGCCTTGGGCGGCGTTCGGGTCGCGGTTTGCGCGGATCCAGGCGTTGCAGTCGCGATCGTTGCCGGCCAGCACATCGGCGGCCATCACCGCAGCTTTCACCTCGGCATGCATCGGGTTCATGATTGCCGACGTCATTCCGTTGCTGATCGCCATCGCCAAGAACGTTCCGGTGACGCTGTTGCGTGCCGGAAGTCCGAAGCTGACGTTCGAGGCACC
>JANOKQ010000153.1:0-6881 GCA_031419375.1 Acidimicrobiaceae bacterium | reverse complement strand
CCACGACGGTGCCGGCTCCGGGGACCATTCCTGCACCATCTCGACCAGCGACGCGATCAACCTTTCGTCGAATGGACCACCGGCGCGCCGGTCGGCCTCGACCAGCGACCCCCACCCCTGATCACCCCATCGACACAGTGCCCGTCCCTGCATCAGGCGAAGTGCGCTCGGCAACGAGCGAGAGGTACCCGACAACGACGTACCGATCAACTGCTTGCGCGCCTCGATGGGCACGTAGCCGCGCCGCAGGAACCGTTGCGCGGTTTCCACCACCGCTGCGTCGAGTGGATCGCGGTACAGACGAGCCGCGCACAGGTCGCACACCGCGCATGGTTTCGCCGAGTCGTCGTCGAGCACCTCGGCGAGGAACCGCATCCGGCAGTCGATTTCGCTCGCGTACACGCGCATCTGCTCCTGCTCGAACCGGCGCGATGCGGTGACCCCATCCACCCGCTGCTGCGGGTACTGCCATGGTTTCAGGGTGCGCTCGTAGGTCTGCCATCCCAACCGCTTGAGCACGCCTTCCACGCTCAGCTGCTTCAGCACCAGCTCGACCGCACTGCGTTTGATGTTGACGTCCTGTTCGATCGCGCCGATCGACACCGGTCCGACGGCGTTGTCGAACACCCGCAACACCTCGGCCACCTGTTCCTCGCCGGGGAACGCCTGCTCGATGAACCAGTCTTGGATGGCCTCGTCGTCGTGACCGCGCAGCAGCACCGCGACCGACGCCTCCAGCGCCCGCCCCGCCCGGCCGACCTGCTGGTAGTACGCGACCGGCGAACCGGGTGCTTGGTAGTGCACCACGAACCCCAGATCGGGCTTGTCGTAGCCCATCCCGAGCGCCGAGGTGGCAACCAACGCCTTGACCTCGTTGCTCTGCAGCGCTGCTTCGGCCTCGAGGCGCAACTCCCCGTCGAGGGCACCCGTGTAGGCGAGCACAGCATGGCCACGCATCTGCAGCCACGCGGCGACACGCTCGGCATCGCCGACGGTGAGGCAATAGATGATCCCAGAACCCGGCAACTCACCGAGGTAGCGGTCGAGCCACGCCAGCCGTTGGGCGGCCTGGGGCAGATCGATCACCTGCAACGACAACCCCTCGCGCGTCAGCGGCCCACGGATGACGTTCATTCCGACACCCAGTTGCGCAGCGACATCGTCAACCACACGGTCGTTGGCCGTGGCGGTGCAACCCAACACCGGGAACGCCGGCGGGAGACCGGAGATGAGCTGACCCAGGCGGCGGTAATCGGGCCGGAAGTCGTGACCCCAATCGGAGATGCAGTGCGCCTCGTCGATCACCATCAGGCCGGGCCGGCGGCCGAGGATCGGCATTGCCTTGTCAGCGAACTCGGGGTTGGCTAATCGCTCGGGTGACACGAGCAGGATGTCGACACTTTCGGATTCGAGCAGCTCGACCAGCTCGTCGACCTTCATGGTCGCGGAGGTATTGATGGTGTGCGCGCGCAGCCCGAGCCGGGCCGCTGCGTCCAGCTGGTTGCGCATCAGCGCGAGCAGCGGCGAGACGAGCAGCGTCGGCCCGAATCCGGCGTCGCGCAGCAGCCGGGTGGCGAGGAAGTACACGGCGCTCTTGCCCCATCCCGTGCGTTGCACCAGCAGCACCCGCTCGCGGCGTATGGCGAGCGCCTCGATAGCTTCACGCTGGCCGGGCCGGAACTCGCTGCCGGTGCGGCCGGTGAGCTCGGCGAGGGCCGATTGGAGGTGGTCTGCCATGCCGTCCACCCTATGTGGCCGGTGTGACACAGTTCCGCAGATCAGTCCCCTGCCCGCTGGCAACATCCACTCGGCCCCGGGCGCGGGCGGATCGCTACTGGGCGGTCCAGCCTCCGTCGACGGGCAGGATCGTGCCGTTCACCATCGCCGCCGCATCGGACGCCAGGTACACGACTGCGCCAGCGACGTCGGCGATCGTGCCGACCTTGCCGATCGGGATGCGCTCGACCACAGCCCGACGATAGTCGGGGTCGTCGAGCCGTTCAGCTGTTCCGGGTGTGTAGATGAACGTCGGGGCAACCGCATTGACCGTGACCCCCAGCTGCCCCCACTCAAGCGCGAGCACGCGGACGATCTGGTTCACCGCTCCCTTGGACGCGCAGTAGACAGCGTGATCGCGAATGCCGACCAGCGACGCCTGCGAGCTCACGGCAATAATTCGACCCCGCCCCTGGGCGACCATCACCCGGCCGGCGGCCTGAGCGGTGAAGAACAGGCCCTTCGCGTTCACGTTCATCATCTCGTCCCAGTCGCTTTCGGTGACATCGAGGGCGGGATGGTTGGCGCCGAGTCCGGCGTTGGCAACGACGATGTCGAGATGCCCGTGACGATCAACGACCGCGTCGACCGCAGCGTTGATCGATGCGACATCGCCCACATCGAGCGCATGCGCCGACGCCGCACCACCGGCGGCAACGACGTCAGCTGCGGCCATCTCCGCATCAGCCACGCTCCGGGCGGTGATGGCAACGGTCGCTCCTGCGGCGGCAAGTGCGTCGACGAGCCCGCGGCCGATGCCCCTGCTCGAACCTGTGACGAGCGCAACACGGCCGGCGAGAGAGAACGAGGGAAGATGGTCGCTGTGCATTAGCGCACCATAGGCCGACGCCGACTGAAACCCGCGGCCGGTTCTTCCGGCGCACGACACCCGGATCGGGGCATTCTCTGGCCCCGGAATCCGGGACAGATTCGGCCCAGATCGTGAGCATTCCCAATGCCGGTTCACGAGCCGAGACCGAGGCGAGCGGCGAGACCGCGCGGACCGATGACGGTGAGCCCGCTGATCGCCCGGCTGACGCCGACGTACAACAAGGCCTTGGTCATCGTGTTGGCCGGCGCGGCGAGCACGACGTAGTCGAACTCGAGCCCTTTCACGCGGTGCACGTTCTCGCAGATGATCGCGGTCGACGTCCCGCTCTCCCACGGCACCAGCGCGAACTCGTCGCGCAGGCGGTTGCGGACCTCGGTGGCGAACGTCGCGACGAGCACCCGCGGCGGTGAGTGGCCTTCGAAGTCGACGATCCGGTCGATCTCCTCACCGACCAGTTCGGCGACGGCACCGAGGTCGTTCGCCTCGGCCCAATCGATCCCGGCAGCCTCCGGTCCGCCGCCGAATGGGGCGGGCGGACCGCCGAGGTGGCGGTGCAACAGGTCGGCGATGTGGAACGAGTTGCGGCAGTTGCTGACCAGTTCGCACAGTGTCCAGCCATCTTCGCCGGTTGGCATCGTGAACCCTCGCGGGTACAGCTGCTGGGCTTCGTCGGCGACCATCAACATCCGCCGCGGGCCGCACGGATCAAGCAGCTGAGCAAGTTCGGCAAGCCACGCCGGACTGAAGTCCTGCGCCTCATCGACGATGACCGTGTCGAAGCGGGCGGTCACCTCGTGCCAATGTGCCAGCAGGTGCCCGACAGCGACGGCCTCCCACCACCGGGTGTCGGCATCGGCGGGAATCGGGAGCGGCGGCATCCCCGGCAACGACAGCGCCACATCGAAGAACGACCCGACCGTGAGACCAGCGTCGACATCAAGCCCGGCACCAAACCCGGCGGCGATCACGCCGCCGAGGGGGTCGTTGTAGCACGCGACCAACACCCGCTCATCGCGCTGTAACGCCCGTCGCGCCCACGCAGAAACGAGGCGGGTCTTGCCGCTCCCCGCGCCGCCGGTCACCATCACCCGCCGGTTCAGATCGAGCCGCTCGAGCACCCGGATTTGATCCGCGCAGATCTGATCGAGCCGGGTGCCGACGAGACGCGCCCGCGCTTCAGGATCCCATGCAAACTCGCAATCGGGGCGCAGGATTCTGACGAGCGCTTCGATCCCGGCAGCACCGATCGACTGGTTCCCCCACCTCCGGTTCATCAACGCGTCGATGGCATCCTGTGGATGCTCCAGCGCCGGGCACAGCAGCACCTGAGTAGCGTCCACATCGGGCGGCAGCGAACCCTTCAGCTCGGCGGTGTTGGGAAATGCGACCGCATACTCCACGTCCACATGGCCGAGTGACGGGTGCGCGCGGCGCAACCGGTCGCGCAACGCGTATGCGTTGTCCCTCGCCTGGGCGAGCGGTTGCGTCTCCATTGGGCGACCGTGGGCACACCACAGTCCGCCGTCGATGCGGACCCGGTGACCCTTCACCTCGATCACCGCAACGCCCTCGCGCTGATGGGCGATCACGATGTCGGTCTGCCGATCGCGGTGACCGGTCAACCCGACATCGGGGATGATCAACCACCCGTCAGTCAACCGGTCGCGCAGCGCCTCGACGACGATCCGTTCCTCGTCGTTCGCCAGCAGCGACAGCGGAAAGTTCTCCGGAACAAGCAAGCCCATCGTGATGTCATCGGCCAACGGGTCCCACGTGTTGAGCATGGCAGGCTTCGGATTCGGTGCAGACCTGCCGATAGAGGTAGTGGGCGTTCGCGCCTGTTCGCTAAGCGAGGAGAATTGAGGATCATGCAACCCCGCCTGCTCACTCCATCGAAGATCACGGCCTGGCTCGACTGCGCCCACTTCCTCACGCTGCAACACGAGGTGGAGGCAGGAATCCGCACCCAGCCGCATTCGGCCTTCGGGGATATGGCTGCGATGTTGTTCGACAAGGGCATGCGTCACGAGCTCGACTGCCTGGCGTACTACGAGCTTGAGGGCCGCACGGTCTTCCGTGTTCCCGAGCGCAACGCAGCAGCGCGCGAGTCATTCGAGGCGTGGGTGGCTCGCGTCGGCGACCCAATGGCCGATGGGCATGACGTGATCTACCAGATGCCGTTCATTCACCACGGCGTGCGGGGCATCGCCGACTTCCTCGTCCGCGTCGGCGATCCCGGCGAAGCCGCCGCCTACGAACCCCTCGACGCGAAGCTCGCTCGCACGGCTGCCAAGCCCGGCCATGTGCTGCAGCTCTGCTTCTACGCCGATGCGATCGCTGCCGTCACGGGGCGGGCCCCCGAGCATCTGCACATCTGGCTCGGATCGGGCGACATCGAAACCATCCGGGTGCGTGAGGTCGACGCGTACTGGCGACGGTTGACGACTCAGCTCGACGTCGCCATGGGCGGCACGGCACCGACCGACACGACACCGGTCCGCTGCAAGCACTGCGAGTTCTGCGCGTTCTCCCAGACGTGCGAAGCGCAGTGGCGGGCCGATCATGCGCTGCACTACGTGGCCGGTCTGCGTACCAGCGACCACGAACCATTGGCCGCGGCCGGTATCACCAACATGATCCACCTCGCCGAATGCGCCCCCGACGTCGAGACCCAGCTCGACCCGGCGCGCTTCGAGCGGCTCGTACGCCAGGCCTCGCTGCAGCGGCGGGCCGTCGCAGATGTGCCGCCGCCGTTCGAGCATCTGCAGCCATTGACCGACCCATCGCGAGCCGATGGTTTCGCAGCGATGCCCGCACCCGACGACGGCGACGTGTTCCTCGACTATGAGGGCCATCCGTTCTGGTCGGCCAAGGAGGAGCTGTTCTTCCTCTTCGGACTCATCATCCGCGACGCCGACGGTGCCTGGCAGTACGAGGCGCGCTGGGCGCACACCAAGGCCGACGAAGGCCGCCAAGCAGGCGCACTCATCGACTGGTTCGAGCACCGCCGCGAGCAGTACCCGAACATGCACGTGTACCACTACAACCACACCGAGCGATCGTCGCTGGTGCGGTTGGCCGACGAGCACACCGTGGGAGCTGAAGCACTGCAAGGCCTCATCGACACCGGCTTGTTCGTCGACCTCTACCCCGTCGTGACGCAGGCGCTGCTCGTTGGCACCGAGTCGTACGGGCTGAAGCACGTCGAACGACTCGCCGGTTTCCAACGCCGCGACGGCATCGACAAAGGCGCTGGGGCGGTCGTGGAGTACGAGCATTTCATGGCCGACCACCTGGACGACCACCTCGCCGCCATCGCCCGGTACAACGACGACGACGTGCGCGCCACCCTCGCGCTGCGCGACTGGCTCGTCGAGCAGCGGCCCTCCGGCACTCCGTGGCGAGCGGCCGTCATCACACCGCAGGAGGCGTCCCGCCCCGACATCGACGACGCCGCCACCCGGCTCCTCGAACGCTTCTCCGACGCGACCTCGCCCGAGCACCTGCTCGGACAGCTGCTCGGCTACTGGCGCCGGGAGTGGAAGGCAGTGGCCGGCGGCCTGCTGGCGAAGGCAGGGGTCGACCCGGCCGCCCAGCTTGCCGACCCCACCGTGATCGCCGGCCTCGAGTACGTCGGGCAGCTCGAACGGCTCGGCACGAGGGGCAGACCCATCACCCCGTCCATCGAACTCCGCTTCCCGCCGCAATCCCTCTCCCCCAAGCTGCACCCGCGGGAAGGTCGGAAGACGGCCACCATCTACAGCGGCCCCGATGGGATGATGGGCTTCGCCGCTGTTGAAGCGATCGACGAAGCGGCGGGCCGGCTGGAGCTGGTGTGGTCCACCAAGTCACAAGAGCTCGGCATCATCCCAGCCGCCGTGGTGCTCAACGACCACGTGTCGGCACGACCCAAGCCCGACGCGCTACTCGCCATCGCCAACTGCGTGCTCGACCCGGTCGCCCATGGCTCACCCAGCCCGGTTGCGATGGCGCTGTTGCGCTGCGACGAGCCGCGGTTCACACCGGGCAACGGTCCGGCGGGCAGTGTGTTCACCGACGATGTCGAGCAGTTGCGCACCCTCGGCGTGCACCTCGACGGGAGCTACCTCCCCATCCAGGGGCCTCCGGGTACGGGCAAGACCTACACCGGCGCACGCATGGTGCTCGAGCTCGTACTGCACGACAAGCGCGTCGGCATCACAGCGATGAGCCACCACGCCATCGAGAACTTCATGGCCGGCGTGGTCGAGGCGTTCGAGGAAGCAGGTCAACT
>JANOKQ010000152.1:0-1878 GCA_031419375.1 Acidimicrobiaceae bacterium | reverse complement strand
ACCCTGGCGGAGAGTTTCGACGGTGCCGGAACATCGGGTGCCGACCTGAACGGCGACGGCGACCGGTGGGACGCAATGAGGTACCTCTACGCCGACGGTGCGCTCGTCGCGCTCGGCATCGAAACGACGACCGACCGTGATGTCCTTCTGGCGCTCGCGCTTCAACCTGGCGGAGCGATTTTCACAAGGATCGACGAATCGCTCGTCCGCAACCTGGGTGCGGGTGTCGACTTGAACGGCGACGGCGACCGGGCGGATTCGGTCGCCGCGGTGATCGACGGTGGCCAGGTGGTCAACCTCGGTATCGCGATCGGCACGGCTGACCATCCGCGAGGGCATACGCCGGTTCGGATCGGGCCGAACCAGGTGATGTTCGAATGGTTCCCGAGTGTTGGGCCTGGAATTGACCTCACCGCGCTGAATCAGGGCGTGGTGTACACGATCACGGATCTGGCCCATGCCCCGGGCTACGTGGCGACGCCACCACGACGCTTGCTCGACACCCGCGTCGATGGTCCCCAGATCGGCTACAGCGGGCCGCGCCCGGCAGCCGGGCAGACGGTGGAGGTGACCGCCCCCGATGGTGCCGGTTCGGTCGTGATCAACGTGACCGGACTCAACGTCATCGAGGGAGGCTTCATCACTGTCCATCCCTGTGGCGAGCCGCGGCCGGTCGTTTCCAACCTCAACCTCACGCCGGGTTTGATCACACCCAATCTCGTCATCTCCAAGGTGGGTGCCACCGGCAAGGTCTGTGTGTTCACGCAGCGTTCTGCCGATCTGATCGTCGACCTCGCCGGATCGTCAATCGCTGGATCTGCGTACACGGCGTTGTCGCCGACCCGTGTCCTCGATACCCGCGCCGAGTCGGCCATCGGCTACACCGGCCCGAAACCCACGTCCGGCCAGACCATCGAGGTCACTGCGCCGTCAGGCGTTGGGGCGGTGGCGCTCAACATCACCGGTCTCGACGCAACCACCGACGGCTTTGTCACGGTGTACCCCTGCGGCGAGCCGATGCCCACCGCCTCCAGCGGAAACCTTGCTCCCGGCGTCGTGACCGCCAACCTGACGATCTCCAAGGTGGGTGCGACCGGCAAGGTGTGCCTGTACACCCAGCGCTCGGCACACCTGATTGCCGACTTGGCCGGAACCTTCCCCCGCAGGGCCCCGTATGTTGCTCTGACTCCGGTTCGGGTTCTTGACACCCGACCGGAGGCCATGATCGGGTACCAGGGACCCAAGCCGGTCGGCGGACAAACGATCGAGGTCGGTGCACCGGTTGGAGCGACCGCAATCGTGCTCAACATCACCGGGCTCGACGCCACGGAAGCCGGGTTTGTCACGGTGTACCCATGTGGCGCAGCCATGTGACCGCGTCGAACCTCAACTTGACGCCCGGTCGGATCACGCCGAACCTGACGATCACCCAGGTCGGCACCAGCGGCCAGGCGGCGGGCAAGGTGTGTATCTACACCCAGCGTTCGGCCAACCTGATCGCCGATCTTGTCGGCACGTTCCCATGAGCCTGCCGATGTGGCCACGCTCGGCTTTGACGACAGGTCGTGACGGCGACACGATGAGCGGGTGACCGCAGCGGCAGACAAGTTGGTGGATGACAACTCGGCTCGTCGGCGAGACCTGGTCGACAAGGTGCGCGTCCTTGGCCCGGAGCTGCAGCGGCGGGCGGTGATCTACGACCGCCAGGCCAGCTTCCCGTTCGAGAACTTCGCCGACTTCCGCGCCAACGGCCTGCTCGCGGCGTGCGTGCCGGAGCGCTTCGGTGGCGGTGGCGCGACGTTCGCCGACTACGTGCGTGTCAGCGAAGAGATCGGCCGCCACTGTGGGGCGACGGCACTCACGTTCAACATGCACAAC
>JANOKQ010000151.1:0-9280 GCA_031419375.1 Acidimicrobiaceae bacterium | reverse complement strand
GGTGGGGCCGGTGACGAGGAGGATGCCGTCGGGGAGGGTGATGAAGAGTGCACGGTCGTGGGGTGACAGGGCGAGTTGCCAGCCACCTTCGTGGGCGAGGTGATGGTGCTTGCTGCACAGTGGGATGAGGTTGTCGAGGTCGGTGGGTCCGCCGTCGGTCCAGTACCAGAGGTGGTGGGGTTGGCAGCGGTCGAAGGTGATGTTGCAGCCTGGTATCGCGCAGGTTGAGTACATGGCTCGGAGCGCACGGCGCTGTGCGTTGTTGGCGAGGCGTTGGGTTCGGCCGAGGTTGATGATGACGCCGTTTGTGTCGACGATGGCTGGGATGATGTCGGCGAGGCAGGCGTGTCGGCGGAGCGTCTCGATGGGCATCTCGACGCCGCCGGTGATGTTGATGCGGGTGTGTGCGTGGGGGCCATCGCACAGGGTTTGGAGGTCGATCACCACAATGAACTCCGGTCCGGGGCTGGGTGCCGGTCGGGGCGGTGGATGGTGGCGCGGGTTCGAGTTGTCGCCGGTGTCGTGGTTGTCGCCGGTGTCGTGGTTGTCGCCGGGGTGGGTGATGAGGTGGGCGAGGGCGAGTGCTGCGAGGTGGCCGTGCTTGCGGTCGTCGGTGGGGCAGGTGTCGGGGACGGCGTCGTGGAACAGTCGTTCCTTTTGACGGTGCAGGGCGGCGATCAGGCGGGCCCCGATTTCCGGGTCGAACTCGCCGTGGATGCAGACCATTCCGGTGATCTGATCGATCCAGTGTCGTAGGGTTGTTGCTCGGCGTTGGCGTTCGAACCGGGCGATTCCATCATTGCCGGGGAGTTGCCGGGCGCGTTTGGTCAACGCCCTGGACAGTTCTTCGGGGGTGGCGTGGGCGGCGACGACGGCGATCCATTGGCCTTCGGTGGTGAGCTGATCGCGTTGGTCCGGGTCGAGTCGGGCGAGCGCGTTGGCGACCGAGTCGATGTGCGCGGCGGAGACGTCTCCATTGGCGAGGCTGGTTGCGAGCTGTGGGATCGCGCGGACGGTGCGCGCCCGGCGCGCTGTTTGCGACGCGTCGCGCTGCGATGTGCGACCGAGATCACTGATCGTGGTTTCTGGTTCGGGTGTGGTCCCGTGCTCGGCTAGGTCGTGGAGACGCGATGTCGACGCCAGCCGAACGGACTCGGCGAGGCCTTGTACCCGGGCGACGTCAGCAAGGAGTTGTTCGACCTGGCGGCGGTCTCGTTGGAAGATGTCCGCGGTAATCGACGCGCTGACCACCCGAGAAAACGCCGGAACCAGAATGCTCAGATCGACAGTCATCTGGTTCAACCTCCCCCGCTTGTGGTGTGCGCCTGCTCAGCCGAATAGGTCGAGCGGCGGACCGTTGCCGCATCGTTGTGCGGCACCGACGTTGTTGTGGGCAGGAGCGAACCTGCGAGACGTCGAGGGGAAGTTCGACACTCGAACTCTAGTTCGAGTGGTCGGGTTACGCAACCAGTTTTCCGAAGTTTCGAAGATTCGGTGGGGGCAACCCCGGCCGTCACGGCGGCCAGCGGAACGGCTCCAACCTCTCAGTGGCCTACGACCACCAACAACCGCGACCCAACACGACCCTTTGGAGGGCGGATCCGCACTCGTACCTTCGCGCACGTGCTGACGATCATCGAGGGGTGGCCGCCGTCGTATGCGCGCCGGGTCGGCTCGCCCGGTCCGCTCACCCGGTCCGCTCACCCTGATGACGTTCGAATCGTCGGGCGACGAGTTGCACGCGCTACGGAGCATGGGCTCCCCGTTCTTCAGCCCACCATGGCGACCGACCGTTGTCGGCATGATCATCGACGATGCTGCCGACTGGGCTGAGATCGCCGAACTCGTCACCGAGAGCTACTGCGTTCTGGCCCCGGCCAAGCTGATCAAGCTGATCTAGCGCCCACCATCCGACCGTTGACCCGGAGGACGGATTCTGCGATCGAACGGCCCCAAGCCTGCCGCTGCTTTTCTTGCACCAGATGGCAAGGGCCAGTCGAGCTCCGATCGTTCAGCGGCGGACGAGCATCCGTAACCGCTCGACGCGTGAGTCGTCGCCGAGCAGGTCGGCCAGCCGATCTGCGGCAACCGTGAGATCGATGGCGTTGCTGTCGACCATCGCTTCGATGTCGGCCCAATCCTTGGTGCGGTCGAACATCGCCTTGAACACCGCGAGATCCTCCGCCGCCAGGACCCTGATCCGGCGCCCCTCGAATGGCACCTGACGGCAGCGGGTGCTCACATCGAGGTGAAACTGTTCCGCGGCGAAGAACACGTCGACCGGCGTCGTGTCCCACCACAGACGCACCTGGTCGCGCTCACCGGCCTCGATGACATCGGCCTCGGTCGAGGTGACACCGGTGGGCAACGCAGCGAACACGCGAGCCGCGTCGGTCGCACCGACGAACACGTTCACATCGATGTCACGCGTGCCCCGTGGTTCGTTGGTGGCGTAGGCAAGGGCGAGAGCGCCACCGAGCGCCCAGGGAACGCGCGCCGCATCGAGCGACTCGCAGATGGCGACCACGCGAGCGACCAGGGTGGTCATCGCCGTGCGGTGGCCAGCGGCCGGGGCCGGAATGGCAGGGCCTCGGCGAGGTGGAGGACATCGCTCAACCGGCGGGCCTGCTCGGCAGGATCGAGTACGAAGTCGAACTTCACGGAATACCCGAGAACATCGATGATGCGCGAGGCGACCGCCAAGCTGGGCTGGCGGCGCCCTCGTTCGTACGCACTGAGGACCGACGCAGGGAGGCCCGCCGCTGCGGCAACCTCGGCCTGGGTGCGGCCTGTCCGCCGCCGCAGTACGGCCAAGGTGTCACCGGAGATCACGTCGCAATCTTAGCGGATCCGCTCTGACCGGAATGCCGGGAGCCCCACCCGGCAAGTTGGGTCCGGCTTGTTGGGTGACCACGCCACGCGCGTCCGTTCGCCGAGCCGGGAACGGGCAGGTCGCGAAGCGCCGCGAAGAACGCACGCCCTGCCCCGTCGACGCTGGCAAGGGCAGCGAGCAGTCGATCACCCAACCGTTCGAAGTCATGCGGTCGACGGCTCACCTGCGCATCGAATCCGACGCTCAGGGACGCCTCCTGATCATCATCGAAATCGTCGGCTATCACCGAGGAAGGAGGTTCGAACCCATGACCATCACCTACATACCTGCCGAGGTATTCGCACCCGGCGAGTACCTCCGCAACGAGCTCGACGAGCGGGGCTCGACCGTTACCGAGTTCGCGGAGATCATCGGCCGACCGGTCCAGGCAGTCTCTGAGATCTTGAACGGCGAAAAGGAATCACCACCGAGACCGCCCTCGCGTTGAGCGAAGCGCTCGGCACGAGCCGGCACTCTGGCCCAACCCCCCAGACGAACTACCGCGTGAACTTCGAGCGGGGCCGAGCAAGCTGACAGAGCTCCAGCCGCGCCTGGCCGGCTGCGAGGTGATCTTGGCGACGGAGAGTAGCGGTCTCGAGCAGCTGACCGGTCTCCGCTGTGAGATGCTCGGTGGGATGGAACTCAACCGTTGGATCGAACTGACCGAACGGAACCCGGGACACTCCTCGTGGTACGTCGAGCGGTTTCGGTCGATGGCTGCCGCCGGTGACGATCTCGGCGGTGAGGCACGGTTCATCGACGCCATGTTGGGCCGGCGGTCTCGTGTGCTCGACGCCGGGTGTGGGCCGGGTCGGGTGGGTAGCCACCTCGCACGCGTGGGTCACGACGTGGTGGGAGTGGACGTCGATCCGGTTTTGATCGCCGCAGCGGAGCATGACCACCCCGGTCCAACCTGGCTCGTGGCGGACCTCGCCGAACTCGACCTCAGGGCGGTGGGCATCAATGAGGGGTTCGATGTCGTGGCATGTGCGGGCAACGTCATGACCTTCCTCGATCCGGCCACGCGACAGCCCGTCCTAGGTCGCCTCGCCGCACACTTGCGCGACGGTGGTCGCATCGTGATCGGGTTCGGCGCGGGACGTGACTACTTGTTCGCCGAGTTCTTCGAAGACATCGAGCAGGTGGGGCTCGTGGTCGAGATGCTGTTGTCGTCGTGGGACCTGCGACCGTTCACCACCGAAGCCGAGTTCCTCGTTGCGGTGCTGTCCAATGGCGCTTCCACGACGTGTTCGGCTCCGGATGACGAGCCTTGAGGCGACGCTCGCGCGACGGGCTGACAAGGCCGGCGTGCGCACATCCGCTGGGCCCGGGCTGAGGGGCTCGACGTGACAGCGTAGGCGGCATTGCCCTCGACGCGGATCCCTCGGACCCCGCAGACGGTGTCGGGATCGATCAGCGCCGTCGTCTCGGATGGGCACGCGACCAGCGTGATGTCGGCCTGATCGCCGCGTCGTTCGACGACGGGCGCGAACCCGTGCTGCGCCATCTGCTCGACCAACCCTGCGGCTCGGTCAACTCGACAACCTCGACCGGTCGCGCCGCATCGGCGATGAACCGGAAGATCTCGTGACGCGTTGGATCACCCAGAGCCCGGGCCTGAAGCTGCAGCGTGCTCATCGACCACCCACCGTTGTCTCCATCGCCCCCACGGTGTCGTTGGTCATCTGTTCTCCTCGCCAGCACCGTTCGACCGATACGGACCATGTGTGATTATTGCGGCTGCCGGAGATCGGGCCCCACAGCAGAGCTGGCGACCGAGTACGTGCGCCTGCTCGAGCTCGGCGAGATGCTCCACCATGCGCTACACGGGACGGCGGCGAGCCAGCTTCTCCAGCGAAGCCGGCCATCGACCTTACGTGTTGCGCCGTCATCGCGACGCCGCAGCCGACGGGACCTACCAGTTGATCGTCGTCAGCGCGTGGGGGCCGCAGCAGGTGGCGTCGGAGTGATCAGGAACTGTTGCGACGCCATGATGCGGCGCACAGCTTCGGCGACCACGTCGGACACGATGGATTCGGGCGACTCGATGCTGACGATCAGGTCGATGCCCTCGCCGGCCCACAGTGGTCGCACGGCGTAATTGTCGACGGCAGCGGCACGGAAAATGTGCTCGACCTCGGGCAGGTCGTGTCGGTCGCTCCAGGCCTCGGTGACCCGGTTGCGGACGACCCGTCCGTCGTGGCCGGCGGGCCATGCCGGGCCCCGGACGAGATCGAACACCGAGGTTCGTACGGTGTCGGCGGAGCGGGCGGCCAGCAATGCCGAAGCCTCGGCAGGGCGTGACAATGCCGCTGTCGATGCCAGGAACCGGGTGCCCATGGTGATGCCTGCTGCGCCAAGCATGAGCGCCGCGGCGAGGCCCCGCCCGTCAGCGATGCCGCCGGCCGCTACCACCGGGAGCGGAGCCACCGTGTCGACCACTGAGGGGATCAGGCCCATCGTGGCCCGGTCTGGGCGTCCGTGACCGCCCGCATCCTGACCCTGGGCGACAATCACGTCGGCGCCTGCCGCAACGGCGAGAGCAATCTCCCCTGATGTCTGGACCTGACAAATCAGCAGTGCGCCGCTGTTGTGGATGTCGTCGGCGTAGGGACGGGGATCGCCGAAGGAAAGCTGGATGGCCAACGGGTGGGCATCGAGGGCAAGGCGCAGGGTGTCGGGTCGCCGGTCGAGAGCGAACGTGATGAAGCCGACACCGACGCGCGCGTCACGAGCCTCGGCGAGTTCTCGGACGAGCCAGTCCGGGTCGGCGTAGCCGCCTCCAATCAGTCCCAATCCTCCGGCGTCGGAAACTGCTGCAGCCAGTCGCCCTCCGGCAGTGTCGCCCATCGGTGCCAACAGGATCGGATGGCGGATGCCGAGCAGCGTGGTGAGCGGTGTCGTGAGCATTGCCGGGAGAGCCGGTTCCAATGTCACCGCACTGCCTCGTCCGATGCGTTGTCTTGTGGTGCTTCGTTGTCGGGTGCGTATGTCCAGTCGGGCCGCTTGCGCCAGAACGATTCGTCATAGACAGCTCGACCATCGGCGAGGTCGACCAACTTGGGGATCGGTAGCCGTCGCGAGAGCGGACACCGGTGCAGCTCGATGTGCTCCGCGAACTCTTCAGGGAATGCGCGCAGGATGCTGGTCACCATCACCTGTTCCTCCGCACCGAGGTAACAGCGGTTGCCATCCGTGACGTGCTCCAACCACCCGGCGATCGCCTTGAGATCGTGGTCGTCACCGGCACCGGTCTCGAGCCGCTCGAGGTGCTCCGTGATCGCACTCGAACCGAGCTTGCATGGCGGGCACTGACCACACGACTCGATCGAGAGGAACCGGGAGAAGCGGTAGGCCGCGTCGACCATGCACGTGGTGTCGTCATAGACGATGAACCCGGCCGAACCCATCCCGCTGCCGATGGCGTGGAAGCCCTCGTAACTGACTGGTACGTCGAGGTTGGCGGCCGTTACCACTGCGTTCGCCACTCCGGAGAAGACGGCCTTCACGGTTCGTCCCGGAGCGACGCCGCTGCCCACCGCGTCGATGACGGCTCGCAACGGGGTTCCCATCTCGACTTCGCCAATGTCGGGCGCGATCACGTCGCCGACGACGGTGGTGACGATGGTGCCGGGCGATTCAGGGGTCCCCATCGACCGGAACCAGGCGGCTCCTCTGACGAGGATGTGCGGGATGTTCGAGAGGGTCTCGACGTTGTTGACCAGCGTCGGGTTGGAGCCGGAACCGGGATTCATCCCCGGCTGGGTGTCATGCGATTGCCAGCCGAGTTGCGGTGCCGTCGAGAAGAGGCCGTGGAGATGCGGGGGCAGCCAGCGAGGCAACGGATCGTTTCCCTCGATGACCTCGAGCATCGCCTTCTCCTCACCGAAGAGGTACTCCTCGGGACCCGCCACAATGGTGACCTTGCAGTCGCTACAGATACCAGCCGCCTGGAACTCTTTGACGGCACGGGTGACACCGGCGATCTCGCGCTCGAAGCTGGCCTTCAGGCAAACAAACGCCTCGTCGGCTCCCACCGCGAACGCTGCAATAACGAGACCCTCGACGAGCTGGTACGGGTTTGAACGCAACAGTGCCCGATCCTTGAACGTGCCCGGCTCGCCCTCGGCACCGTTGCACACCAGGTACCGCCGCCCACCCGACTGTTCGGCGATACCAGCCCACTTCTGACCGGTCGGAAAGCCGCCTCCCCCCCGGCCACGCAAACCCGACCGCAGCACTTCGTCGATCGTTGCAGCCGGCCCCAGATCCTGAGCACGACGGATGCCCGAACCCCCGGTGCCGGTTTCCAGGTAGGCATCCAACGATGTGATCGGTTCGGCAGGCAGCAAGAACGTGGTCACGGAGCGCCCCTTGCGTCGACAGCTGCGTCGGCGAGGTCAACTGTCGAAGTATCGGTCGCGTTTACGAACCCACCGTACCGCGTTGGTATAATTCTAGTCACCGCTAGAAAAACGGAGATCATGTCAAAGGTGAAAGCGCCGAGCGTCGGTTCGCGCGACGGTGAAATGTCGACAGTCGATAGTTGCGATGTGGCTGACACAGCGGACCAAAGTCAGTCGCCGACCCAGGCGATCGCTTCGATCTCGACGAGCATCGCCGGTGTGGCCAGACGAGCCTCGACGGTCGTCCGCGCGGGTGGGTCGACCGGGAAGAACTCGGCGAACACGTCGTTCATTGCCTGGAAGTAGCGGATGTCGGACAGGTACACGTTGCACTTCAGGACGTCGGCGAGCGTGGCACCGCCTTCGAGCAGGATCGAGGTGATATTCGAAAGCACCTGCTGCGTCTGCGCGGCAGGGTCGCCGATGCCGACGATCTGCTGGTCGGCGTCCCACGCCACCTGGCCCGCCGTGTAGACCAGCCCGCCGCCGCGGGTGCCCGGCGAGTAGGGATACGCCCGTTGGGGCAGGAACGTGAGGTTTTCTGGCCGGATCACCTGTTTCGCCATAGCGCCGACCCTAGTGGAGTGCCGGACACGGCTGCGACCTGAAGCCGACAGCGGTGCGATTTTGCCGGGTCATCGGCCACCCCGCCCGCTTCTGGTTAGATCGAGCCGGTCGACGTAGACGGATACCGTGGTTGCCCCGCAGAACAGATGGAGACACGATGCGCACGACCACGGCGGACACGCGGCCACCTGCGCGGCACGTTGCCGACAGCCACGATCTGATCCGCGTGCAGGGTGCGCGGGAGAACAACCTCAAAGGTGTCAGCGTCGAGATCCCGAAGCGCCGGCTGACGGTGTTCACCGGCGTCTCCGGCTCGGGTAAGAGCTCGCTGGTGTTCGGCACGATCGCCGCGGAGTCGCAGCGGCTGATCAACGAAACCTACAGCGCTTTCGTGCAGGGCTTCATGCCGACGCTGGCGCGGCCGGACGTCGACCTGTTGGAGGGGATGACGACGGCGATCATCGTCAACCAGGAGCGAATGGGAGCGAACTCCCGTTCCACCGTCGGTACCGCCACCGACGCCAACGCGATGCTGCGGATCGTCTTCAGCCGCCTCGGGCAGCCGCACATCGGGTCGCCTCAGGCGTTCTCCTTCAACACCGCAACAGTCAGCGGAGCCGGTGCGATCACGATCGACAAGGGCGGGGAGAAGAAGGTAGAAAGACGCACGTTCAGCCGCACCGGCGGCATGTGCCCACGGTGCGAGGGCATGGGCTCGGTCACCGACTTCGACCTGTCTGCGTTCTACGACGACTCCAAGTCGCTCAACGAGGGTGCCATCACGATCCCCGGGTACAGCATGGACGGCTGGTATGGCCGCATCTTCCGCGGCTGCGGCTTCTTCGACCCGGACAAGCCGATTCGCAAGTACACCAAGAAAGAGCTCCACGACCTGCTCTACCGGGAGCCGACGAAGATCAAGGTCGACGGCATCAACCTGACGTACGAGGGTGTGATCCCGAGGATCCAGAAGTCGTTCCTGTCGAAAGACGTCGACGCGATGCAGCCGCATATCCGGGCGTTCGTGGAGCGGGCAGTGACGTTCACCATCTGTCCTGACTGCGGCGGCACCCGCCTCAACGAGGCGGCCCGGTCGTCGCGGATCGGCGGGATCAACATCGCCGATGCGTGCGCGATGCAGATCAGCGACATGGCCGAATGGGTCGGCGGGATCAACGAGCCGTCGGTCGCGCCGCTACTCGCGGCGCTGCACCAGATCCTCGACTCGTTCGTCGAGATCGGGCTGGGCTACCTCTCGCTCGACCGGCCAACGGGCACCCTGTCGGGCGGAGAGGCGCAGCGCGTCAAGATGATCCGCCACCTCGGCTCGTCGCTCACCGACGTCACCTACGTCTTCGACGAGCCCACCGCAGGCCTGCACCCTCATGACATCAAGCGGATGAACGACCTGCTGCTGCGGTTGCGGGACAAGGGC
>JANOKQ010000150.1:0-2528 GCA_031419375.1 Acidimicrobiaceae bacterium | reverse complement strand
GGCCAAGCACGTGATTGCGCCGTGCTCCCTCAACCCGCTCTGATCACGATATGCGCCCTCACAGGGCAGATCACGTGAACAGAACGAATCCGAGGTACTCAGAACGGTGTAGCCGTGCCTACCCGGGCGAGCTCGACCCATGTGCGGCCGGGGGTCAGCTTGATCACGGCACCGTCGGGCGTGGTGAGCGTGAACGGCTTCAGTCGGTCGTCACGAGTCCAGGTGCCGATGACCAGCGAACCACCCGTGAACACCCGGGCATACCCGGAACCGATCGTCTGCGCTTCCGGGCTGCGGCGATCGGCCGGACTCGGCAGGTATTCCGTTTCGAGAATCACGACATTGGCCGCATTGACCTGGCCGAGTTCGGCGTCGTTATGGGGCTTGCCGTCCTGCATCCGCAGGTACGCAGCCGAGGCGGCGTCCCAGGTCCACTTGACGGTGAGGCCATCCATCTTGAGGTCGACGCCGGCGTTCGGCTCGCCCAGTGGGGCGGCACCATCGTCGCGGTACGAGAACTGCACCGGCGGAGCGGGAGCGTAGACGGGCGTGAACAGGTACATCGCCGGCGTTCCCGCGTACAGGGTGTGTTCATATTTCTCCTTGCCGCGCTTGTCACGGAAGAACCCGGCGTTGCGAGTACTGGTTGGGCTGAGTTCCACCAGATCGCTGCTTCGGATCGCATTGGTCACGTTGGGGTTGCCGCCGCTCCAGGTGAACAACGGCTTGTTCAGCGAGCCGAGCAGGTCGACGTCCTGCGTTCGGCCGGAGCGGACCGGCCCGACCCGCTCGGAGTCCTGGCTCTGGAACACGGCGGCGAAGCGGGTGAGCTTCTCGACGTTCTCCTCGAACACGATGTCGGCAGCGTTCAGCCCGAACTGCGGCCGTGCCTGCGGGTGGTTGTCGATCTTCACCACCAGAGCGGGCCTGGCGGCGAGAACCGGGTCGGTGATCGGCATGCCGGTGAGGGGCATCACCGGATCGGCGGGAATGGTCGTGGTGGTCTCGATTGCTGTCGTGGTCGCGGGCAGCGTGGTGGCGGGGGCTGTGGTCGTGGGGTCGGTTGCCGCCACGGTGGCCGCCGACGTGGTGGCCGGAGGCGCTGGCACGTCGGTGGACGTCGGCGCAGCGGCGTCGCCGCCACCGCACGCGGCGACCAGCGTTGCAGCCAGCAGGATGGGCAGGAAACGGGTTCGGTGGTGAAGCATCAGAGTTCTCTCAGCAGGGCAATTCGCTCTTCGAGCGGGGGATGGGTGTTGAACATGCGGTGGGTGCGGCCGAGGCGGCCCCCGTCGCCGACGCCAGACATCGGCTGCTCGATCCAGAGGTGAGCCGTGGCGCTGGACGCCGAGTGGGTAACGGTCGAGTCGTCGCGCAGCTTCTCCAGCGCGGCGATCAGACCCGGCGGGTAGCGCGTCATCTGGCACGCGCTGACGTCGGCCAGCGTCTCGCGCTGACGGCTGATGGTGGCCTGCATCGCTTTGGCCAGGATCGGGGCGAAGATCAGTAGCGCGAAACCGACGAACGCCAGCGGGTTCGTGCCGTTGGCGTGATCGCCGTCGCGCGACACGCGGCCGCCGTTCCACCACATCAGCCGGATCGCGGTGTCGGTGAGGATAGCGATGCCGCCGACGAGGGTGACCGCCAGCGTGGAGACAAGGATGTCGTAGTTGCGGATGTGCGACAGCTCATGGGCGAGCACCCCTTCGAGCTCCACCCGGTTCAGCTTCTCGAGCAGGCCGGTGGTGACGGCGATGGCCGCGTGGCGCGGGTTGCGCCCGGTGGCAAACGCGTTGGGTGCCGGATCGTCGACGATGTAGACGCGCGGCTTGGGCAGCCCGCTGGCGATACACAACCCCTCCACCAGGTTGTGCAGGCGCTGGTACTGCTGCGGGTCGGCGGGGTGTGCCCGACTCATCCGCAGGGCGATCGCGTCGGCCTTCCAGTACGAGGCAAACGCCATCGCCCCAGAGATGATCAAGGCGATCACCGTGCCCTGCCACCCGAAGCCGGTGAGGGCTCCCATGGCGGCGCCGACGATGGCGAGAAAGACAACGAAGCCGGCGACGAGCGCGACACTACGACGGCGATTTGCACGGATCAGATCGAACATGACGACCGTGAGGGTAACCGTGTACGGGGTCGCGAAACCGGCACCCCCACGATCGACGGGTCGTCATCGACCCTGAAGTACCTGTTCAGGCGGGGTTTGTGGGACCGGCGCCGGGAGCGCCGCCGAAGTCGATGCGGGGTACGTCGCGGGCCGCTTCGTCGGCCTCGAAGTACTCACGCTTGTCGAAGTGCATCATGTTGGCGAAGATGACCGTCGGGAACGCCTGGAGCTTGTTGTTGTAGTTCAACACGCTGTCGTTGTAGAACTGCCGGGCGTAGGCGACGCGGCCCTCGGTGGCGCTCAGCTCCTCCTGCAAGGCGAGGAAGTTCTGGTTGGCCTTCAGGTCGGGATATGCCTCGCTGAGGGCGAACACCTGGCGCAGCGACCGGTGATCATCGAGTCGGCGGCGGCCTGG
>JANOKQ010000149.1:0-6365 GCA_031419375.1 Acidimicrobiaceae bacterium | reverse complement strand
GCCGCTGCCGGCATTGATCGCCCAGACCGTTGCTGCCGCCGACTCCCAGAACCACCCCGGTGCCGGAGACGACGGGGCGTCGTTCGCCCGACCCGAGCTCGACTCCGATTATGTCGGCCCGCGCGACGGCGTCGAGACGGCGTTGGTGGAGATGTGGCAGGAACTGCTCGGCGTGAGCCAGGTGGGGGTGTTCGACAGCTTCTTCGATCTCGGTGGTCACAGCTTGATCGCGGTCCGGTTGTTTTCCAAGGTGCGCAAGGCGTTCTCGGTCGACTTCCCCATCTCGGTGCTGTTCGAGGCGCCAACGGTTGCGGCATGCGCCGACCTGATCAAGGCCGCGACCGGGCACAGCGGTACCGACGCAGCCGACGATACGGGCGCCAAGGCGGGGGTGAGCGGCGAGCGCGAGCGGATCGTGCCGCAGCGGTTCTCGTACCTCGTGCCGATGCATCAAGGCGGCGGTGGGATCAACCTGCCGTTCTTCCTCGTCGCGGGCATGTTCGGCAACGTGTTGAACCTGCGTCACCTCGCCAACCAGATCGGCACCGATCGCCCGTTCTACGGCATCCAGGCCCGCGGCCTGTTCGGTGGCGCGGCACCGCACGAAACGTTCGAGGAAATGGCTGCCGACTACCTGGTCGAGGTGCGCTCGGTGCAACCGCACGGGCCCTACCTACTCGGCGGGTTCTCCGGCGGTGGCCTGGCCGCGTTGGAGATGGCCCGCCAGTTGCACGAGGTCGGCGAGGAGACGCTGCTGCTGGTGCTGCTCGACACGCCGATCGCTGATGGACCGTCGATGACCAAGGCGGAGAAGGTCCAGTTCCACCTGCAGAACCTGCGCGCCGAGGGCGCCAGCTACCCGGTCAACTGGCTGCGACACAAACGCGAGTACGCCGTGGTCAAGCGGCAACGCGACCGTGACGATGCCGCCAGCTTGGATCCGCTCGCCGGGCACGACGACGGGCACGACGACGGGCACGGCGGCGAACTCGACAGCGGCGTGTTGCACTCGACCGAGATCGAGTCGGCGTTCTACCGCGCGCTCGAGCGCTACACCACGCCGCGCCACCACGGTGTGATCAGCCTGTTCCGGCCCAAGCTCGTGCCTGCCCATGTGTTCGGCCCGGACCGGTGGCTCAGTGACGTGAAGCGGTTCCTGTTCCACGACAACGGATGGGCCCCGTACTGCGACCGCGTCGATGTGTTCGAGGTGCCCGGCACCCACGACACGATGGTGCTCGAGCCGAACGTGCGGGTGCTTGCGGCGCGGGTGCGCTCCGAGATCCAGGCCACTGAGCGCACGGCGATGTCGCTCGGCGCTCGGTGAGTTCGGCAGGCGAGACGGGCTCGTCGCCCCTGCCGCCCGACGACGCCGAGATCGCCGAGATCGCCGAGATGCTGGCGGCGATGGCCCCCCGCGCCGTCGAAACCGGGGCTCTGGCGATCTCGGCCACGCACGAAGCCGACATGCACCCCGACGAGGCGAACCTCATCGCCACCGCCGTGCCCAAGCGACGGCACGAGTTTGCCACCGGGCGGGCCCTGTTACGTGTGCTGCTGCCCGTCGGTACGGGGCCGGTACTGGTGCTCACCTCGCGTGCGCCGAAGGTACCCGATGGTGTGGTCGCGTCGCTGGCTCACGACGGTGAAGTCGTGATTGCCGCAGTGGGCCCTGCGTGGTCGGCGGCCTCAATCGGGGTTGACGTTGAACATATCGGCGCGGTCGACAGCGATGCGGCGGCGGTGATCTGTCGTCCCGACGAGGCGGATCTTGACCCGACGTTGGTGCTCGTCGCCAAGGAGGCCGCCTACAAGGCGTGGAGCAACTCTGGCGGATCGATGGTGGAGCACCACCAGATGCGTATCTGCTGCGCTCCGGGTGGCGATCGGCGGGCGTTCATCGCCGAGGTCATGACCGGGCTCGCTCCCGGCCCCGGCGACGGGCCTGTGGTCATCCACGGCACCGTGAGCCGCACCTCGACAAGGTGGCTCGCCATTGCCATGATCGATGCGCGACGATAAATGGTATGCGACTGCTGCTGACCAACGACGACGGAATCGACTCGATCGGCTTGCACATCCTTGCCAGGGCGATGCGACGTCACGGTGAAGTGGTGATCATCGCTCCCGATCGTGAGTACTCGGGTGCTGGTGCCGCCCTTGGGGCGTTGCACCTGATGCAGCCCGAAGCCCATCGCACCGCTGTGGACGGCATCGACGAGGCCTGGGCGGTGACGGGTCCGCCGGCGTTGTGCGTCATGTTTGCCCGCCTCGGAGCGTTCGGCGGTCCGGCGGGCAAGCCGTTCGATCTCATCGTGTCGGGGATCAACCCGGGAGCCAACGTCGGTCGTTCGGTGTACCACTCGGGCACCGTCGGTGCCGCGTTGAGCGGCCGGAACGGCGGTATCTCCGGTGTCGCGGTGAGCCAGGCTGTCACCGGATTCGGAATTGAGGGCCAAGGTTGGGACGAGATGCTGATCGGTCAGAAGTGGGACACCGCCGCAGCGGTCGCGGATGCATTCGTGGAGGGCCTGATCGGCAACCTTCCATCCGATGCAGTGGTCGTCAACCTCAATGTGCCCAACACCGAACTTGGTGAGATCACCGGCTGGTGTCACGCCGAGGTCGGTCTCGAGCCGCCGCGCCGCCTGGCGTCGGCGGTGCTGCACCCCAAAGAGGGCCATGGCGACACGTTCTGCGTGAAGATGGCTTGGGGCGATGCAGTCGAACTGCCTGCCCACACCGACGGCGGCGCGGTCGAGGACGGCAAGGTGGCGATCAGCTACCTGACCCGCCTCGAAGCGATGCAGCGCACGGACATGGCGATGGCCGAGGCATCGCTGTCAGGCTTGGTCAAACGGCTGTAAATCGGCTCCTCAAACGCTCGTCCCACATACCACCATCCAGTGGTACGTTGTGGGTATGAGTGGGACACACAGAGTCACGATGGGAGACCGCGGTCGGCTGGTCGTTCCGGCCGAGTTGCGCGCTCGAGCCGGGCTTGCCGAAGGTGACACGTTGACATTGATCGAGTCGACGAAGGGTTTGGTGTTGCTGACCCGGGCACAGTTGCAACAACTGGTGCTCGAGGATCTCGCTGGACTCGATCTGGTCGGCGAGCTACTCGCCGACCGCCGCGCCGCCGACGCCACCGACAGCGCGGCGTGAACGTCTTCGACGCCTCTGCGCTCCTCGCGTTCCTCCAAGGCGAACCCGGTGCCGAGTTGGTCGAAGCGGCCTTGGTCGATGGAGGACTGTGTGGGGCTGCGAACTGGTCTGAGGTCGCTCAAAGAGTTCTTGCGCACGGCCGAAACTGGGAGCTGACGCGGGCACTACTGGCCAGTTATGACGTGCTCGTCGAACCGGTCACAGCACAGGACGCCGAATGGGCGGCCGCACGCTGGCTGCCACACGAGGGTCTGTCGCTCGCCGATCGCTTGTGTCTGGCACTGGGTGCCCGTTCAGATGGGCCTGTATGGACCGCGGACTCGGTGTGGGGTTCGGACGAGCGAATTCGCCAGATCCGGAAGCCGTAACGAACCTCAGCCGTAACGAACCTCAGGTGGTGACGAACCTCAGGTGGTGACGAAACGGCGGACGGCTTGGATCTTGTCGGCTGATGGGAGCGGGCCGATGCGCACGACGTCACCGCCGCGCGGGGCGTGGATCCAGCGCTTGGCGTCGATGGCGATGCCGACGTGGCTGATCACATCGGGCTTGGCGGCGGTGAACATGAACACCAGATCGCCTGCCTTGATCGGCTCGGCCCGCCAGTCGACTGCGGTCCCGCGAGTTGATTGCAGCGCGCTTTGGTGGGGGAGCGCAACCTTGATCTCGGCGTAGGCCGCCATCGTCAGGCCGGAGCAGTCGAACGTTTCGGGGCCGGCGGTGTTGAACTTCCACTCCTTGCCGATCTGAGCAGTCGCGAACGCGATCACCGTGTCAACCGGCGATACGGGTGCTGGGGCGGGTGCTGCAGCGGGGTTCACCGGGCCGGGGGCAACAGCTGGGGTAGGGGTGACCACCAGCGTGCCCCCGGCCGGGATGATGAGCGTCATGCCGGGGTGTACGACGCTGTCGATCTTGAGGTTGGTATTGGCCTTCAGCACCGGGCCGAGCTTGAGGCCATGCCTGTAGGCGATGCCGGCCAGAGCGTCACCGCGCTGGACAACGTACGTGGTCTGACCTACGGCCGGCGCGGCGCTTGCGCCGGAGGGTGCGGCCGAGGCAACCGTGATCGCCGAGGTGGATGTGCCGGGTACTAACAAGACGTCGCCGGGTTGGATGACGCTCTTCACGGTGATCCCGTTGACGGCAAGCAGGTCGGCGAGGGTGACCTTGAGCTTCTTGGCGATGCCGGCCAGGTTGTCGCCCGGCTTGACGAGATACGTGCCGGGCGCAGGAGCGGTCGCCGGTGCCGGTCGGTTCGTTCCCGGCTGGTTCGTGGCGCGGGCGACAGGTGCCGTCAGAGCCCACGTGCCGGCAACGATGAGCGTGCTCGCAACGAGCAGGCGATGGGTTCGGCGCATGCTTTTCTATCGACTCGCGCCGTGGGGCACTTGAGGATTTCTTGACGAACGCCACATGTGGTCCAGCACGAACGCCACGCCCGACGTGGTGGCTGGAACTCCGATGGTCGCGGAGTTGGCGAAGGTAGCCGTGGGTCCGCGCCTGCTTACCCGGGTATATCAGTAGGTCAGTTCGGGTCGTCCCGATCCTGTGACCGTCAAGGTTGCCTCGACGAACATGGAGAGTCCGCCCACATCGACGGTGACCTCATCCCATCGTTCGGCGACCTGATGGTTGGGTGCCCCGGAGGCGACCATGTCGGTATGCACCGCGTCGATGAGGTAGGCGTGTGCAGCAGCGCGGGCATCCGCCAGATCGAGGTACGTGCCGGGATCCGCCGTGTGGATCACGAACTGTCCCTGCTGCGGGGCACTCACGGTGCACGACCTCGAAATGCGCACCCGGCCCACCACGGCACCGATCGCGTTGGCAACATCGGCATGGTCGGCGACGACGGTGGCGGTGCGCAGCAACTCGCCAACGGCGGGGTAGTAGGAGCCTGCCGAGGCACCCAAGGCGATGAGCGGGCCGGCCAGCCGAACCTCGACCTCGATCGAGCTGAGCGATCGCTCGAGCGCGCGCTGTACCAGGGGAGCGCGCACCGTGTCGGCACTGAGTCCATCGCGTTCGAATGCGGCGGCGAGCACCGCCTCGGCGGATCGGCGTACCAGCCGGTCGATCACTGCGGTGGACAGCTCGGCCCCGTCCGCGGCGATGGCTCGGCCCAACCGGTCTCGCCGACGGGCCATCAGGTCGGCAGCCTTGCACGACGCCTGCGCGTCGAAGGTGTGCTGGCGGCCGAGGACGTGGTTGGCGTCGCTCGGGGTGAAGCTCGCGTAGTTGAGCGCACCACGCTGCACCAGCCGAGCGGCGACGCGGCGTGACACCAGCGTTGCGAGCACCGTCGCAGCCACGCCGACGCGCCCGCCGAACGAGTCGAACACGCGCCGCTCGGCAGCGTCGAGGCGGTCGGCCCACGCGTCACGATCCTCAGCGATCAAGAACACGCCGTCGAGGTCGCCCGGCAGCTCGGAGCGCAGCTGGCGGTCGAGCGCGTCATGCACGATGCCGGGTGCGTCGACAGCGGCCAATCCCACCGGCACCACCCGGCGCGGGCCGATCAGCACGACCGCCCCGACGGCGCGGTCGTCATGGCGGACCTGGCTATCGCCGCCAAGACCGTGCGTGTGCATCGCCACCGCCGACACCATCGTTCGGTGTCCGCCCACTGTGGCCCCGCTCGGGCTGACGATCGGTTCGCCGCTGCGTAGCACGGCGATATCGGTGGTGGTGCCACCGATGTCGGCGATGATCGCATCGCGCACACCGGTCAAGTGGGCGGCCCCGACAATGCTGGCCGCAGGGCCCGACAGGATGGTCTCGATCGGCCGGTCGCGTACGAACGCCGCCGACACCAACGAGCCGTCACCACGAACGACCATCAACGGTGCCGTGATTCCTTCGTCGCGCAACGTTGCTTCGGTCGTGGCGACAAGCCCTTCGATGATCGGGATCAGCCGGGCGTTGAGCACCGCGGTGACGGCGCGCCGCGGCCCGTTCAGCTGCGCCGACAATTGATGGCTGCACGTCACGGGCAGACCCGTCAGCGAATGGGCCAGCGCTGCCGCGGCCAGTTCGTGGGTGGGGTTCCGCACGCTGAACTGTGCCATCACCGCCAGGCCCTCAACCTCGGGATGGTCGCGCAACACGTCGGTCAAGCGCCGCTCCAGCGTGACGAGATCGAGTGGGTCAACTTCGCCGCCATGGGGGTCGTGGCCGCCTGCGACGAACACGGC
>JANOKQ010000148.1:0-1630 GCA_031419375.1 Acidimicrobiaceae bacterium | reverse complement strand
GCCAGCGACACCGTCTACCAGTACCTGAATTTCGACCGGTTGGAGGCGTTCGCACCGGTCGCGGAAAAGGCCGTCGCGTAGCGGCCGGGGCATCCCGGGTTTGCCGGATTGACCGGGCCGGCGCGCTCTGCAACATTGCGGGGCCAGATTCAACCGACACCCCCGGAGTCGCCATGACCCAATCGAAAAAGCCGATCCTGTTCGCGATGGCGCTCGCCGCCATCGCGCTGCCTCTCGCGGGACAGGCCGCCCAGCCCAGCTCCGACCGGTACATCGTCAAGTTCGCCCCCGGCAAGTCGGCCCAGGCGCGGGTGGCCATCGGCCAGGGCGCCGGGCGGATCGCGCGCGAGTTGCCGGCCCACGACGCGGTGGCGGTCGAACTGCCCGCCGGGGCCGTGGCCGCCTTGGCGCGCAACCCCAATATCGAATACATCGAGCCCGACGTCGTTCGCTATCCGACGCAGTTCACCACCCCGATGGAGCGCATTCCCTACGGCATACCGATGGTCCAGGCCGACAAGGTGTCGGACGCCTCGGCCGGCAACCGCAAGGTCTGCATCATCGATTCGGGTTACGACATGAGCCACCCCGACCTGGCGGCCAACGCCGTTGATGGCACCAACGATCCGGGCACAGGGCAGTGGTCGACCGACGAGAACCACCACGGCACCCACGTCGCCGGGACGGTCGCGGCAATATTCAACGGCCTCGGCGTGGTCGGCGTCGCGCCGAACCGGACACTCAAGCTGCACATCATCAAGGTCTTCGGCGCCGACGGCTGGGCCTATTCGTCGACCTTGACCGCTGCGGTCGACACGTGCGCCTCGTCCGCCGTCAACGCCAACGTCATCAGCATGTCGCTCGGCGGCAGCCTGTCGAGCCGGACCGAGATCGCGGCCTTCGACAAGTACTACAAACGCGCCGGCAACAGCATCCTGTCGATCGCCGCCGCCGGCAACGCCGGCAATACTCGTATCTCCTACCCGGCCGGCTACGCCAACGTGGTGTCGGTCGCGGCGATCGACGAGAACAAGGCCTGGGCTACGTTCTCGCAATACAACAAGGACGTCGAGATCGCCGCGCCGGGCGTCGCCGTGCTGTCCACCGTGCCGGTGGGGACCGGCCGTGCATCGTCGCTCAGCGTCGGTGCGACCGTCTATGCCTCCGCTGCGATGGACGGCTCGCCGACCGGCAGCGGCTCGGGTTTGCTCGTCGACTGCGGCACCGGCGCAGCTGCCTGCACCGCAGCCGCAGGCGGCAACGTCTGCCTGATCCAGCGCGGGACCAACACCTTCGCCGCGAAGGTGCTTAACTGCCAGGCCGCAGGCGGCTCGGCGGCGGTGATCTACAACAACGTCGCCGGCATGTTGTACGGCACGGTGGAAGGCGGCGGCACGACCATCCCCTCAATGGGCGTTTCCGACACCGACGGCGCCTCGCTGAAGACGAACGCCGGCCAGTCGGCGAACGCGGCAGTCAACCCCACCAGCTACGCCTACTTCGACGGTACTTCGATGGCGACGCCGCATGTCTCGGCAGTGGCCGCGCTGGTCTGGAGCTACAGGCCGACCTGCAGCGCGGAGCAGGTGCGCAACATCCTCAACGCCACCGCGATGAACCTCGGCCCCGC
>JANOKQ010000147.1:0-7045 GCA_031419375.1 Acidimicrobiaceae bacterium | reverse complement strand
CCTCGACGGCGCCCGCACCCGCATGGCCAACGTCAAAGCCTACGTCGAGGTGCACATCGAGCAAGGCCCAATCCTCGAGGACATGGGCCTCGGCATCTGCACCGTCACCGGCACCAAAGGGATCGAACGCGAGCGGTTGATCTTCCGCGGTCAAGCCGCGCACGCGGGGACGATGCCGATGGCGATGCGCCGCGACAGCTTCCGCGCTGCGGCCCGGTTCGCACTCGCGATTGCTGAAATCGGCGAGCGCAACGAGGGCGTCACCACCGTCGGTCACGTTGCGTGCTGGCCGGGCGTCGTCACCGCCGTCGCCGGCGAAACCCGGATCACAATGGACATGCGCCACATCTCGGCCGAGTCGTTGCAGTCGATGTTCGACGAGGCGCACACCGCCGCAACCACAGCGGCCGAGGCCGAGGGCTGCACCGTGGAATGGGAGCACATCTTCCGCATCCCGCCGATGCCGTTCCATCCGGCGTTGCTCAAAGCGGCGCGTCAGGCGGTGAAGGAGGTGGAGGGCCACGACGTCGAGCTGCCAAGTGGTGCGCTGCACGATGCCAGCGAGATGGCCCGGGAGATCCCGACGGTGATGATCTTTTCGTCGTCGATCGCCGGGCTGAGCCACACCAAGGAAGAAGACACCCCCGAGCACCACCTACACATGGCCGCCGACGCCTTCGACCGCACCTGCCGCGCCGCGATCGACCTTATCACCGCCGGCCACCTCTAACCGGTCCACCGGTCGGCCGATCCACCCGAGCAAGCAGCGGACCCAAGGCCGGCATGGAGCAGCAGGTTGTCGAGAAACCCACCCCCACAGTGGATTTCTCGACACGCAACCGATCCACACCGGCGGCCGGTCGACAACGTCAGCGGGTCAGGACGTGGCGGCGCGGCGTTGGTTGAGCAGTGCGGTAACCAGCTTGCCGTCGGCTTTGCCGCCGGTGGCTTTCATCACGGCTCCAACGAGTGCACCCATGGCTTTGCCTTCACCCGCGCAGAACTTGGCCCACGCCTGGGCCTCGGCGGCGATCGCCTGGTCGACGACCGCTTCGAGCGCGGAGTTGTCCATCGCCTCGAAGCCCTTCGCCGCAGCGATCGCGGCGGCATCGCCACCACCGGCGGCAACGATCTCGGACAGCACAGCCTTGGCCTGCGTGGCGGTCAGCTTGCCGTCGACTTCCAGCGTGGTCAGCAGCGCCAGGTCCTGCGCCGCCACCGCAGGCGACGGGCCTTGCTCGGCGTACGCCTCTTTCACGTGCACCAGCGCCCTGGCGATGTCGCCGCCGAGGTGACCGACGGCGAGCACGTAGGCGTCCTGACCACGGTCAACCACGGCCATGATGGCCTCGCTATCGGCGGGTGAGCCGGACGCCTCGCTGAGCCGAGCCCGCCGTGCGGCCGGCAGCATCGGCAGCGCATCGCGCACCGCCTGGATCCACTCGGCCGAGGGAGCGATCGGCACCAGGTCGGGTTCGAGGAAGTACCGGTAGTCGTCGGCGTCTTCCTTGGTGCGCAGGGTGTGGGTGCGCCCATCGGTCTCGTCCCAGTGGCGGGTTTCCTGGCGAACGGTGCCACCACTGGCCAGCAGATCGACCTGGCGGCGGGCCTCGTAGTCGATCGCCCTGCCGAGTGAGCGGACGCTGTTGACGTTCTTGATCTCGCAGCGTGTGCCGAACGGCGTGCCGGGCTGGTGCACGCTGACGTTCGCGTCACAGCGCATGCTGCCCTCTTCCATCTTCGCGTCGCTGGCCCCGATGGCGACGAGGATCATCCGCAGTTCGTTGACGTACTGGCGGGCCTCGTCGGCGGTGCGCAGATCTGGGCGCGAGACGATCTCGACCAGCGGCACCCCGGCCCGGTTGAAATCGATCAGCGAGTGGTCGCTGCCATGAATGCGCCCGCCCGAACCACCGATGTGCGTGCTCTTGCCGGTGTCTTCTTCGAGGTGCGCCCGCTCGATGCCGATCCGCTTGCCGCCGGGCAGGTCGAGGTGCCCGTCGACGTTGATCGGTTGGTCATACTGGCTGATCTGATACGCCTTTGGCATGTCCGGGTAGAAGTAGTTCTTACGGTGAAACGTGCTCGGCTGGATGGTGCAATCGAGCGCCGCGCCGATGCGCATCGCCAGCTCGACGGCATGACGGTTGAGCACGGGCAGGGCGCCGGGCAGGCCGAGGGTGACCGGATCGATGTTGGTGTTGGGGTCGTCACCGAAGCGGTTGGCGCTGGCGCTGAACAACTTGGTCGCGGTATCGAGCTCGACATGCACTTCGAGGCCGACCACGAGCTGGTAGCCGTGCTCGAGTACCTGCTCGGCCCGAGGATCAACGCGCGCTGCGCCGCTCACGAGGCGCTCCTGTCCTGCGCGACCGCCGATGTCATGGCGGGTGCTGCTCGTTCGAGCGCGGCACCGACCCGGAACATCGTCGCTTCATCGAGCGTGCCGGCCAGCACCTGCACGCCCACCGGCAAGCCGTCGGCACCGGTGCCGAACGGCACGCACAAGCCGGGGTGGCCGGCCAGGTTGGACGGGATCGTGTAGACGTCGCACAGGTACATCGCCAGTGGGTTGTCCCCCTTCGATCCGAACGGGAAGGCAACGCTGGCCGAGGTTGGCGTCAGGAGCACGTCTGCATCTTGGTAGGCGCGGGCGAAGTCGTCGTGGATCAGCTTGCGTACTTTCAACGCCCGACCGTAATAGGCGTCGTAGTAGCCGGCGCTCAGCGCATACGTGCCGAGCATGATCCGCCGTTTCACCTCGTCGCCGAAACCGGCGGCGCGGGTGGCGCTGTACATCGTGTTGGTGTCGGGCGCATCGACGCGCATCCCGAAACGCACCCCATCAAAGCGGGCCAGGTTGCTGCTCGCCTCGGCCGGGGCGATGAGGTAGTACGCGGTGAGCCCGTACGAAAACGCCGGAACCTGCACATCGACGATCCTCGCTCCGGCCTCACGCAGCGCATCGAACGCGGCCTCGAGCCGTTCGGTCACATCCGGATCGGCACCAGCGGGCAAGTCGGTGATGCGCCCGACGCGAAGGCCTTCCACACCCCGGTCGAGCACGCCCGTGAGCGGGCTATGGGCAACGGGGATGGAGGTGGAATCCATCGGGTCGTGGCCACCGATCACGTCGAGCAGCAGCGCGCTGTCGTGCACGGTGGTGGTGAACGGCCCGATCTGGTCGAGCGAACTGGCGAACGCGATCAACCCGTACCGGCTGACGTAGCCATACGTGGGCTTGGCGCCGACCACGCCGCACAGCGCGGCCGGTTGGCGGATCGAGCCGCCGGTATCACTGCCGATGCCGACCGCGGCGAACCCGGCCGCAACAGCGGCGGCGCTCCCACCGCTGGAGCCGCCCGGCACGCGTGACGTGTCGTGCGGGTTGCGGGTGGGGCCGAATGCGCTGTTCTCGGTGCTCGACCCCATCGCGAACTCGTCGAGGTTGGTCTTGCCGATAGCGATCGCCCCGGCTGCGGCGAGCTTGGTGACGACCGTGGCGTCGTAGGGCGGCTTCCACCCGTCGAGGATCTTGGACGAGCACGTGGTGGGGATGCCCCGCGTGCACATGTTGTCCTTCAGCGCGATCGGCACTCCGGCCAGCGGCCCCGGGTCGTCGCCGGCAGCGACCATCGCATCCACAGCCGCAGCACCGGCACGGGCGCGGTCGGCGAGCACGAGGTTGAACGCGTGGATCTCGCCTTCCCGATCGGCGATCCGGGCCAGGTGGGCCTCGACCACATCGACCGCTTTCAACGAGCCCGAGCGAACACCGGCGGCAATCTCCGCGGCAGACGACGGGATGCCAGCGGCGGTCACGAATCGAGCCCGATGATCGGCGGAACCCAGAACCGGCCGTCTTCCGAGCGTGGCGCCGCGGCCAACACCTCGTCATGGTCGAGGCCGAGCACCACCACGTCATCGCGGAACACGTTGTGCAACGGGTACGGCTGGGTCATCGGCACGACGGAATCGAGATCGAGTGCATCCATGTCGGCGAAGTGCTCGAGCATCCCGTCGAGCTGCGCCGTGGTACGCACGATCTCGTCGGGGGTGAGGTCGAGGCGGGCCAGCTTGGCCACCTTGACGACATCGGCGGCAGTGATCCGGTCAGACACGCACGTGATGCTACGGGCTCCCCCGCAGGGTCCGGCACGAGCATCCCGCACACCCACCCTGGATCCCCTCGCCATCACCCGGTGACCACGGGGATGACCGCCACTCAAGCCGCCGGGGGCGGCGCATCCTGTGCAGGGGCGTCGAACAACATGGCCATGCGTTCGCCGAGGTGATGGCCGAGGGCGACGAGTTGGACGTGTTCGGCTTCGGTGAGGAACTGGTCGATGGTGCTGTAGTTGGGGAATTGGTCGTCGATCGCGCCGTACTGCAACAGCGCCGCCACGGCCACCTCCGACAGCTGCGACTTGCCGTAGACCAGCACCGCGGGCCGAGCGTGCGGGATGGCATCGGGATACCTGATCGTGCCGACGACCACCGAGTCCAGCGGCATCCCTCGACCCCGCCGCAGCCTGGTGAGGTCGATGTCGATGTCGATGCCGAGCTCGACGATGGCCAGTTCGATCGCCTCGTGCAACGTCTGGAACGAGTCGGGCCGGTCGCCGCTGGCGTCGACGCAGAACACCACGTCGGGCCGCTCGCGAAGCAATTCGACCAACCCGAGGTTCTCCCGGTGGCCCCCATCGGCCACGTACACGAATGCGTCACGGTCGGGCCGGTACCGGCCGAACAGCTCTTTCGCGAGGTAGCCGAGGTGCACCCGCGGGGCCGAGGAGCGGTCGGCAAACCAGTGGGCGAAGCGCGGGTTCGGCACCCACGACCCGAGCCGCAGGTTCAACGCGACGAGCAATGCGTTGGTAGTCCCGAGCGCCTGACGTCCCATCGCCGAGGCGAACGCAGCGCCGCTGAGCGCCATCGACCGGGTGACCAGCCAGCCCCGCGGGTACCCCTCCCACCACGACCCGGTCGGGTACTGCGCTGTGAGGACCGACGCGCTGGTGGTGTCGACCCGGTCGTGCATCGTGACGGCCGAGGACCGAAACGTGAACCCGTACGCGGGCAGGCCGCAGAACGTGTCGGCGGACGCGTGTGCGGTTGCGGCCACAATCAGCTCCGGGCCGGACGCCTGCGCGTACGCGAGCCACAGCGGTTCGTCGGCGTAGTCCAGTGGGAGCAGCGGCGCGGTATCGCCATCGGCGAGCGTGAATGTGGCGGCGAGTCGCTTGCGGTACACCCCGCCCAGGGTGAGCCGGTGCGAGGCGACCGAATCGGTGAGCAGCAACCAGGCCAGCGCCACCGGCCACACCGCCAGCCTGGCGTCTCCGAACGGCAGCGGCCACGACCGCCAGACGCCGTCGTAATCCCATGCGAAGGTGTCGGCCACCTTGCCCGCGAACAGCACCAGCACCACCGCGAGCAACACGCCGCCGAGCCGCATCCACCGCCGTTTCAGCTGCCCCACGATCACCCCGGTGAGCGCGCCGATCAAGCCGATCGCCGACAAAGCACCGAGGATGCCGGCACCACCGTCGGCCTCGCCGGTGTCGACCTTGCCGCGGGCGAACACCAACTCGCCGAGAACGGTACGGCCGTACACCACTCCGGCGGGCACGCCAACCAACAGCACCAGCAGCACCAGCCCCGCGCTCGCACCGGCTACTGCGACCGGCATCAGCTTCGCCCGTCGGCCCGCGTCGTTGGTGCTGAACGCCGCCAACACCATCATGCCGGCGACGGCCAACAGCGCCGTGCCGGGCAGCACCAGCCTCAGCGGAACGAGATCGCTCAGTCCCAGCACGTCCGTGGTCGACCCGGCGACGAACGGAAAATCCGGATGCAGTCCGGTGGAACCGACTGCGTGGCCGGCGACGAAGCCCACCAGGTACACCACCGACATGATTGCGCCGACCACGATGATGGTTCGGGTCAACAGCCCGGCGATCCCACCGGCGAGCGACAGGCGCCCGTTGTCGAGGAACCGGCGGCGGGCGCGCACCGTGGCGGCCCACGGATGCCCAGCATCGAACAGCCCGTCACGCGCCGCACTCGGCAGTGGGCCGACGGCCCCGCCCGGCCGGCGGCTCACGCGCCATCCCCCAGCGGCATACGCACCGCCAGACACGGCCACCAGCCAACGCGAGCTGGCAAACAACGACGGGCCACCGGCACGCGCCTCGTCGAGCCGGGCCAGCGCGCCGATCGCCACGCTTGCGGCCCGGATCCCGCCGCCCGACACGCAGATCCCGATCGACCTGTCGCTGGCGATGGGTGCGCCGCCGGGTGGCGCAGTGCTCGTTGCAACGGCGGTGTCGTCGCCCGTCAGCGGGGCGGGTGCGTCGGACGAATCATTCGCGGTCGCGTGTACAACAGCCACAGGCGCGGCAACCGGCGGATGGCTCCCGGCGCGGCGGTCAAGCAGACCGCTGAGGCGCAGCATCACCGGTCGAACAACGGGAGCAAGGAGCGGGCCGATCACCAGCCCGCCGACCCCGACGACGGCGACGAGGTACAGCACCCACTTCGACCACGCGATGACAGCCACAGCGAGCGTCAGCGCGGCCGGCGGCGAGGTCTTGCCGGCAAGGAACAGCGACAGCACATTCTCGGCGATGTCTGCCTCCCCGGCGGCGAGCGCGACGAGCGGCATGTGCACCCAGATCCCGAACTCCCGCCGCCGTTCGGGGGCCCACCGTCGTACACCCGCCCGCAGCAGCGCCGGCACGATCAGCAACCACGACACCACGAACACGTTGTCGATCCACAGCGAGCCGCGGGCGTTCGAGCGGCCGGCATGCACGACGACGGCAGAGAAACGACCAGGACTTCCGGCCGTGCTGAGGTCGAAGTGAAACGACTCAAACGGCGCGGTGACGACGACAATCGCGAACAGCGCGGCGGGCACCAGCACGAGCAACCCCCACGCGCGGTGACGCACCCTGTTCCTCCCAATCGACGTCGGCGATTCAGCCTAGCCAATCCCCCACGATCTGGTTATTGGGTGCGGAGGTGGAGGAGGAGGGCGGAT
>JANOKQ010000146.1:0-1535 GCA_031419375.1 Acidimicrobiaceae bacterium | reverse complement strand
CGTCGAGGTGGTCACCCCCGAGGACTACATGGGTGACGTGATGGGCGACCTGTCCAGCCGCCGCGGCCGTATCGAGGGCATGGAGGCGCTGGGCAACGCCCAGGTCATCCGCGCCCAGATCCCGTTGAGCGAGATGTTCGGCTACTCCACCGACCTTCGCTCACGCACCCAGGGCCGGGCCACGTACACGATGCAGTTCGCGCAGTACATGGAAGTGCCGCCCAACATCGCCAGCGACATCATCAAGCGCGTCCGCGGCGAATAACCCGATCGCTTCGACGCCCGGCACCCACGACCTCGAAGGACGCGGTTGTCGGGCCGTCGCCGAGTCTGAAGCTTTTCGTGCGCTACGTGAGTGCACGTGCATCGCGGGCGGGTCATACTGGCCGGTATGGCAGACGGGAACGCGGGCTCCAAGAAACCGGTCGTGACAGTGGTGCCGCGCAAGCTCGGCCGCCCGCCACAGGTGAAGGCTCACGACACCCGCCGGCGCATCATTGATGTCGCTCGCGGGGTCTACGCCGATCTCGGCTACGAGGTGGCGACCAACAAAGACATCGCCGATCGCGCTCACATGACCACGGCCGCTCTGTACTACCACTTCCCGTCCAAACGCGACCTCTATTTGGCTGTTCACGAAGATGCCCGCGAGCAGGTGTACGGCAGGTTCAAAGAGGTACTCGACCCGCTCGACTCTTTTGCCGACCAGTTGCTCACCGTGTTGGAGGCCACCCATCAATTGAACGAGGAGGATCCGACACTCGCCCGGTTCCTCGGCGCAGCCCGGGTCGACATGCGCCGGAGGCCGGAACTGGAAGATGCGCTGCATCATCGGGACCAGTTTCGGCAGCACTTCTTCGACCGCATTGTTGATGCTGGAGTCCGCACGGGCGAGATCAGCGGGGATCAACGGGCTGTTGTCAGCGCGTTCATCCTCACCGTGGTGACCGGGATGACCGATGCGTTGAGCGACGATCAGGATCTGCACGCCCAAGCAATCGCTGCGGTCCGCGCGGTCATCGCCGGCAACCTCGTTCGTCCGCCGCGCACCTCCCCTGGCCGCAAGGCTGGCTGAACGCAGGATCGGTCGTCGGTGCAGCGGCGGTCGGACGTGTTCCATTCGCCGGCGTTAGTGATCAGCGAGTAAGTTATTCGTCGTCCCGCAACGTCGGGGCACAGGAGGGGAACCATGGGGGTACTCGAGGGCCGGGTTGCGTGCATCACCGGCGGAACCAGAGGCATCGGGCTGGCCATCGCCCGAGCGTTCTTGGACGAAGGCGCGAACGTGGTGATCAACGGACGCGACGCCGACAAGGCCAAGCGATCGATCGACGACCTCGACGCGGGCGATCGTGTCCATTTCATCGCCGGCGATGTCAAGAAACGTGACGACTGCGAGGCAGTCGTCGAGGGGACGGTCGCCCATTTTGGGCGGATCGACATCCTGGTGCCCAACGCGGGTGGCGGCAGTGACTATGCGCACGTCGCGCAGATGACCGACGCGGCGATGGAAGACGCGATGCTGTGGAACTTCT
>JANOKQ010000145.1:0-6581 GCA_031419375.1 Acidimicrobiaceae bacterium | reverse complement strand
CGGCGACGTCACCGACGTCACGTGGTGGCGTGAGCTGAACCTGCCCACGCGGGCGTTGATCGGATTCGACGGGCGGTTCAGTAACGAGACCCCCGAATGGATCACCTCTCCGGCCGGGCAGGAGCACTACCGCCAGATCGCCGGGCTGGCCCCGAAACAGGCGCAGCGGCGGACGGTCGAACTGCTCGTCGAGTCGGGCGAGATGCTCGGTGACGCCCGACCGATCAGTCATCCGGTGAAGTTCTACGAGCGCGGCACGCGCCCGCTCGAGATCGTCGCCACCCGGCAGTGGTACATCCGCAACGGCGGGCGTGATGCAGCGCTGCGCACCGAACTGTTGGAGCGCGGCAGCGAACTGGCATGGCATCCGCCGTACATGCAACACCGGTACGACAACTGGGTCGGTGGGCTCAACGGCGACTGGCTGATCAGCCGCCAGCGGTTCTTCGGTGTCCCCGTTCCCGTGTGGTACCGGCTCGATGCCGATGCGAACGTCCTCTACGACGAGGTGCTCGTCCCCACCGAAATCGAGCTGCCGATCGACCCGTCGGTCGATTGCCCAAACGGGTTCACCGCTGGCCAACGCGGCGCACCGAACGGCTTCATCGGCGACCCCGATGTGATGGACACGTGGGCCACCTCGTCGCTCACGCCGCAGATCGCCGGCGCATGGGAGGACGACCCGGCGCTGTTCGCCAACGTGTTCCCGATGGACATGCGCCCGCAGGGCCACGACATCATCCGCACCTGGCTGTTTGCCACCATGGTCCGCAGCCACCACGAACACGGCGGCGTGCCGTGGCGCAACGCGTCGCTGTCGGGGTGGGTTCTCGACCCCGACCGCAAGAAGATGTCCAAGAGCAAAGGCAACGTCGTCACCCCGATCGGGCTGCTCGAGCAGTACGGCACCGACGGGGTGCGCTACTGGGCTGCGAGTGGGCGCCCCGGTGTGGACACTGCGGTCGACGAGGGGCAGATGAAGGTCGGCCGCAAGCTGGCGCTGAAGATCCTCAACGTCACCAAGTTCGTGCTCGGCTTCGGCGAGCCCGACAGCGGGGCTGCGGCGACCGCACCGCTCGACCAAGCGATGCTCAGCCGTCTCGATTCGGTGATCACAGGCTGCACCACGGCGTTCGAGGGCTTCGACTACGCGCGAGCGTTGGAACACGTCGAGGGCTTCTTCTGGTGGTTCTGCGACGACTACGTCGAACTCGTCAAAGCGCGCGCCTACGGCACGCACGACGCCGCCGGGGCCCAATCGGCGCGCGCCGCTCTGCGCAACGCGCTTTCAGCGCTGCAGCGGCTGTTTGCGCCGTTCATGCCGTTCGTCACCGACGAGGTCTGGGGATGGTGGCAGCCCGGTTCCGTGCATTCCGCCGAGTGGCCCGCGGCGTCGGGCCTGGCGATCGACCACGTCGCTGCGATCGAGCCTGTCGGCGAGGTGCTCGCGCTTGTGCGGCGGGCCAAGACCGAGGCCAAGCTTAGCCAACGCGCCGCGGTCGATCGGCTCATCGTTCGCGGACCGGCTGCGGCGCTGGCAGCGATCGAAGCAGCTCGCGGCGATCTTCGCTCGGCGGGCTCGATCGATGTAATCGAGCATGAAATCGCCAAAACCGTTGCCTGCGAGATCACCCTTGCGCCGGTACCCGACCCTCCGCCGGCCCCGGCCGGGTAAATGGAGCTGGCGGTTGTCGTCTTTCGCACCGCCACGGTGCCGAAGTCGACACGCGGCGATCCAGATCGCGGCATCCAGATCGCGGCATCCAGATCGGGACAGGACGCGTGCTCGCTGACGTTGGGGTGATGGCGGGCCTGCTACAACGAGGCGATGAAAACACGCGCAGCTGTTTTGTGGGGGACCGATCAACCGTGGCAGCTGACCGAGGTGGAGATCGACCCACCCCACACCGGTGAGGTTTTGGTGCAGTGGAAGGCAGCCGGACTGTGCCACAGCGACGAGCACTTCGTGACCGGCGACATGGTGCCGCCTCCGGAAGCGTTGGTGCTGATGGGTATCGACGGCATCTTCCCGCTGATCGGCGGACACGAGGGTGCCGGCATCGTGCTGGAAGTCGGGCCGGGCGTCACCTCGCTGAAGCCCGGCGACCACGTGTCGGCCAGCTTCATCCCGTCGTGCGGGCGGTGCCGCTACTGCTCGACCGGTCGCCAGAACCTGTGCGACAACGGCCGCGGCACCCTTGGCGGGGCGATGATCACCGATGGAACCCACCGCCACTTCGTGACCAACCCCGATACCGGCGAGCGGCAACCGGTCGGCCTGATGGCCAAGCTCGGCACGTTCTCCGAGCACGCCTGCGTGGCGGAGATTTCGTTGATCAAGGTGGACGACGATCTGCCGTTGGAGTGCGTCGCGCTGGTGTCGTGCGGGGTCGCCACGGGATGGGGTTCGGCGACGACTCGGGCACAGGTGGCGGCCGGCGACACGGTGGTAGTGGTGGGCATCGGCGGCATCGGGATCAACGCCGTGCAGGGCGCCAAGATGGCCGGTGCCAAGCACGTGATCGCCATCGACCCCGTGGAGTTCAAGCGGGAGAAGGCGATGGAGTTCGGTGCCACGCACACCTTCGCCTCGATGGAGGACGCGATGGGTGAGGTGATGGGCATGACCGAGGGGCAGATGGCCGACAAGGTGATCATGACGCCGGGCGTGATGTATGGCGATCTGATGGCGCTCGGGGTATCGCTGGCAGGCAAGGGCGGCACCATCGTGGTCACCGCAGTTGCACCGATGACGCAAACGCATTCGGCGGTGAACCTGTTCGAACTGGCGATGTGGAACAAGGAGATCAAGGGCACCATCTTCGGATCGCTGAACCCGCGCGCCGACATCCCGCGTCTGCTCGGCATGTACCGCGACGGCACGCTGAAGCTTGACGAGTTGATCACCCGCACGTACACCCTCGACGAGATCAACGACGGCTACGAAGCGATGCGCAACGGCGACAACATCCGCGGCGTCATCATCTACAACTGAGCCCCTGCCGGATCCAACGATCCTGACGCTGGATCGGTAGCTGGGCCAGGTCGCTGACCCCGGCGGCCACGGGGTCACAGGTAACCTGAGCCGACATGTCCGACTCGAGCCCCCCCGAACCGTCGCTTCCCGACGGGTCGCTCCCCGACGAGCAGTTGTCCCCCGACGGATCACCTCCCGACACAGACGCCACCGGTACAGGATCTGCCGACGCTCCCGACAGCGACGCGACTTCCGACAGCAGCGCGAATCCCAACATCGTGGCTCCGGTGGGGGCGTCCGGTGAGGCAATCGGTCCGTTCGACGCGACGCTGGCCGCACCGTCGGTGCCTGACGACTTGTTGCCCGAGGAATCGTTCGACACGCAGCCATCACGTCCGTCGGCGCTCGTCTCTGACAGCGAAGCGGCAACCGCCCACGTCGATCTCGGCACTCCGACGAAGCGATCGCGCACGTGGCCACAACGACTGCTCCTCACCCTCAACTGCGTCGTGATCCTGGCCTGTTTCGCCGGGGCCGGCGTGTTGTTGGTGAGCCGCCAACTCGGCAACAGCTTCACCAGGGTCGAACTGAGCCCAAGCCTGTCGCCAGTCAACACCCGGCCACCGGTCACCGACGCAACCGGGGCCACTGTCGCTCCGGTCGAGACGACTCCCGGGGGGACCGTCACGGTGGAGACGCTGCCAGAAGCCGACCCTGAGGCCAAGAACTTCTTGATCACCGGCGCCGACAACAACGCCTGCATCGATCCCAATTCGCCGTATGCCGGCGCATTCGGGGATCGAACGACGATGGGCGAACGCAGCGACACGATCATGCTGATGCGGGTGAACCCGGCCACCAAACAGGCAGCCGTGTTGTCATTTCCCCGCGACCTGTGGGTGACCATCGCCGGCACGAACAACAAGGGTCGGATCAACTCGGCTTACGTACGCGACGACCCGACGAAGTTGATCGAGACCATCGGGGAGAACTTCTTCCTCGGTGTCGACCACTTCATGCAGATCGACTTCTGCGCGTTCAAGAAAATCGTCGAGGGGCTGGAGGGCGTTTCGGTCCCGTTCGATTTCCCTGCCCGTGACACCAACACCGGCCTGAACGTGCCGACCACCGGTTGCTACAAATTCGACGGCGACCACGCTCTCGCCTACGTGCGCTCGCGTCACTACGAGTACTTCGTCGACGGGAAGTGGAAAAAGGACCCGGTCGGCGATCTCGGGCGCATCTCGCGCCAGCAGGACTTCCTTCGCAGAGTGCTGTCGGCCGCACTCGATCGTGGGATTACCGATCCGGGCGTTGCCCGAAGTCTGATCGACGCCGCACAGCAGAACATCGTCGTCGACGAAAAGCTCACGATCACCCGAATGCTCGAGTTCACCAGCGTGCTGCGCAACTTCGAACCCGGCACCATCTCCACCTACCAGATCGAGTCCGTGAGCGACATGGTGTCGGGCAATTCGGTGCAGATACCGAAGATCAAAGGCGACAACATGAAGGCGATCCTCGACATCTTCCGCGGTGTAGCCCCGCTCGCCGGCGCACCGCAGCAAGTGTTCGAGACCACCACAACCTCGGCGGCGCCTGGGGCCACGACCACCACAGCCCCTGCCAATGGCCCGGCGACTACGGTCGCAGCACCGGCCGGCACCGTGGTCGGCCCAGCCGAAAACGTTCTGGGCGTCGTCCCCCCCGAAGACGTCCGCTGCTAGCCAGGCCGGCCGGCGTCAGACCGGCCGGCGTCAGACCGGCCGGCGTCGGCGACGCGCTGAAGCCAACACCACCACTGCGAGCACCGCGGCAGCAATGAACACCAGGCCGAGCAGCACCTCGTCGGCGTTCTCCGGCACCCACGCCGGACGACCCGAGGGATCGGGATCGTCGGCAACAGACCGCGCATCGGGGACCAGTTCGAACCGTCGGTTCGGCGGAACGAAGAGCTCGGCCACTGACCGTTGGTCGCCTGGGCCCACGGCGACTGTTGCGCTCGCGGCGTCGCCGGACGGACTGATCGATGGCGATGGATACAGCCCAAGTAACACCCTCACGGTGCCCGCGCCCACAGCAGGGAAGCGGTAGGTGCCGGAGCGATCCGTCTCGGTCAACGCCAGCAGCTCACCGTCACCATCGACAAGCGACACGATCACGCCCGCCGCAACACCCTCGGCGAGCGTCGCGTTCGACGGCGTCACATCAATCGGAGCGTCGGCGGGCGCGGACGCATCGACCTCTGGCCCGGCATCGCCGTCCGATGTAGCGACGTCCGATGTAGCGACCCCGTCCGTGACCCCGACCCCGACCGTGACCCCGGCCGTGGCGCCGGCCGTGACGCCGACGATCTGCGGGCGCCGTTGATCTCCATCGACGTCATCCCACACCCGCCCGGTCAGGGCCGCCTGCTCGGCTCCCGCGGCGACGCCCGACACCGCTCGGGCACTCCCGGGCACGACTTCGGCTCGGAGCCCCGTCGGCGGAACGTTCTCGAAGCGATACGACCCTGAATCGTCGGTCAGCGTCGCATCAACGGTTCCGCCATGCGAATCACGAAGGAGGACGGTCGCGCCGGTCAGCACAGCTTCGCTCTCGTCTCGCTCACCATCGGCGTCGTCGTCAGCCCACGCGACTCCACCAACCGGGCCGGTTTCGACCAAGGCGACATCCCATGCGGGATCGTCAGCAACACCGCCGAGCCGCACCGGATCGCTGACCACCGGACCAGCGATGGCCACGGCGTGATCGGCAAGCACCGTCGAACTCGCAAGCCCACTCGGGATCGTGTAGGCGATCGCATACACATCCGGCTCCAGATCAGCGAACGCGAATCTTCCGGCAGCATCCGTTTTCGTGGTCGCGACCTCGCCATCATCGCCGAGCAACGCGACGTTGAGTTCAGCGACGGGCCGTTCCGAACTGTCGAACACGCCGTCACCGTCACCATCGATCCACACCCGCTTCAACACCGCAGCCGTCACCGGATCGATCGTTGTCGTCGCTTCGACGACAACGGCGGGAAGGCTTGCTACGGCCGGAGATGCCGCTGGCGCGTCGTCGGCAGCGTCAGCCGCGGGCGGGGGAACGGGAACGAGCGGGATGGGCGTGGCTTCGGCGGTGACGACGATCGGAAACGTCTCGTCCCCGGGCAGAACCGGAACTGAGATGACCGTCGAGCAGCCGATGATCTCGCCTGGCTGCAGCCCGCGAATGCTGGCGGTGAGCTCGGGGCAGTCGATCACGCCGACCGAGTCGTCACTGAGCAGCACCGAACCGAATGGGAGATCCCCCACGTTTTCGATGAGGTAGGACAACGTCACCGATGAACCGGCGTCGCGCGGCACCGGGCCCTGCGCGGCATCGATGCCGTCGACGAACGTGGTCACAGTCAGGCCGGTGCTCGGCACGAAGGCATGGGCCATCGCGGACGCCGGAGGCACGCTGATCGGGATACCCGTGGCTACCGTCGACTCGTTCGCTGTCGCCGTCGCCGTTCGACGAAGCTGGCCCGAAACGGTGGCGCGTTCACCCGTCATGCACCATGCGCTCTCACCGGCCGGCAACACGACACCGCCGCACAGCACGTCACCGTCGACCG
>JANOKQ010000144.1:0-2967 GCA_031419375.1 Acidimicrobiaceae bacterium | reverse complement strand
TGGGCCATCTCACAGCCGATCGGTCCACCACCGAGGATCGCCAGCGAGGTCGGCCGTTGGTCGAGTTGGAAGAGGGTTTCGTTGGTGAGTGGATTGCTCTCGCGCAGACCCGGGATCGCAGGGATCAGCGCTCGTGCCCCGGTGGCGACGATGAAACGTTTCGATCGCACGGTGGTGCCATCGATTTCGATTGAGGTTGGGTTGCGGAAGCGGGCGTAGCCGGAGATGACATCGATGCCCTCCCGGGCCAGTGCGGCGGCATCCTCGGTGGCTGCGATGTGGTCGACGGCGGCGTGGACGCGCGTCATTGCCTGGTCGAACGAGTTGCCCTGCGCGGCGGCCGCGAGTAGGGCCTTGGACGGAACGCATCCGGTGAACGTGCAGTCACCGCCGAGCGGACCGTCCTGAACGATCACGACACGGGCGCGCCGACGCCGTGCCTCCTTGGCCGCCACCAGCCCACCGGCACCACCGCCGATCACCACCACGTCATAGTCCGTCATCCACGAGCCTTCCTCCAGATGAATGGAGCGGAAACCCTGCGACCGGTCGGGTTTCTTCCGTTGGAATGGGAGCCGACGGTGACGGGTTCCCATCCCATGAACTCTACGACTGGATCATCGAAGGCAGTCACGGCACCCAAGGGGCGACCGACGGCAGCACGTGACGAGGCAGCACGCCGACGATCCGACCGAATGATCACGCTGCAGTGGGTCGGTTTCGGCGCTGCCATCGTGGCAGTGCTGGTGCTCGCCATCATCATGTCCCGCGGTCAGGAACCGATCCTGCTCCATCAGCGATGATCATGATCACATGATCGACCGCAGACTTCGAACCACCAAGGACCGGCTCGCCGGTCCAGCCGCACGCGCTGTCGCCGGCCGCATCGGACCGGGCTGGCTCACCGCGCTTTCGCTCGCCGGTGGCGTCGGGGGTGGTGTCGCAGCCGGGTTCGGGCTCCGTTGGCAGGCGGTCGGCTTGTGGCTGCTCGGCAGGGTGTTCGACGGCCTCGACGGGGCCGTGGCCCGCGACGGAGATCGTCAGAGCGACCTCGGTGGATACCTGGACATGATGGCCGACACGATCGGCTACGCAGCCGTACCGATCGGGATCGCCACGGCACAGGCAAGCATCGGGACATGGACCTGGTGCGCTGGGCTGCTGGCGACCTTCTACGCGAACACGATGTCGTGGACGTACCTCGCCGCGATCGCGGAGAAGCGAGGTGGCGGCGCGGACGAAACCGGGGAGCGAACCACGATCCACATGCCGGCCGGACTCGTCGAGGGTGCTGAGACCATCGTGTTGTTCGTGCTGATGCTCTCCTTCCCCGACCAGGCGATCTGGTGGTTCTCGGCCATGGCGGGCCTCGTGGGCGTCACCGTGATCCAACGGATCGTCTGGGCCGTCCGGAACCTTCGATGACCGAGACCGCAGCCATCGCTCAGCCACCGACTCGCCGCTGGGTGCGGGGCGTCGACGGCCGAACCCTGACGATCTCGGTCGTCCTGATCGTCCTCAGCCTTGCCACCTCCAGGCTCGTCAGACGCCGACCCCTCGGCGATGTCCAACCGCTCGGGGGAATGATCAGGCGGACGAAGCGGGTTCCCGGCAGGTCGGCGGCCGTCGACCAGAGACCGATCGATCAAGATGTGGAGCGAGTACGAATGGGTGACCAAGGGCTGATGGCACGGTTGCGAAGTTGGGAGATCCGTACCCGACCGGTCGACTCGGAGGCCGCTGCTGCTGCCGCCCGACGGTGGGCGGAACTGCCCGAGCATGTCAAGACCGACGGTCAGCTGATCGGGCGACGATCGACCGGCTGCGAGGGCACTCATGGGGTGTTCCCGGCCTGCGACTTCGCGTGCAAGCCGTGCTACCACTCGAAAGACGCGAACAAGGTCAGAGTCGACGGAGCGCACACCCTTGGGCAGGTAAGCAGCCAGATGGCATTCCTGCGCGAGCACCGAGGCCCGGCAGCGTTCGCGCAACTGATCGGAGGCGAGGTGTCATTGCTGGCACCCGAGGATCACGCGGCAGCCCTCGAGGTGATGCGAGCGAACGGTCGATCACCGATGAGCATGACCCACGGCGACTTCGACGAGGAGTACTTGCATCAGGTGGTGCTGCGAGAGGACGGGACCCGACGGTTCGATTCCGTGTCGTTCGCCGCGCACATCGACTCCACGATGTACGGCCGTCGCGGGAACGAGAAGCCTCAATCGGAAGCAGAGCTGCACGAGCATCGCCAGCGGTTCACCGACATGTTCGCCAGGCTCCGCTCGGCGCACGGCGTTCGCTCCTACCTCGCGCACAACATGACCGTTACCCCCGACAACCTGGGCGAAGTTGCTGACGTGATCGGCGCCTCGCGGCGCCAAGGGTGGCGGATGTTCTCGTTCCAACCCGCTGCCTATGTCGGCAGCGAAGTTCGTTGGCGAGAGGGATTTCGATCGATGACCGACGACGACGTCTGGACCCAGATCGAGCTGGGCGCGGGCCGCGCGTTGCCGTACCGAGTGCTGCAGTTCGGCGACACCCGCTGCAATCGCACCAGCTGGGGTGTCTTCGTTGCCGACCAATACGTCCCGCTGCTCGAAGAAGACGATCCTGCCGACCTCGCGGCACGCGACGCCTACCTCCACTACCTGCCCGGCAACTACATGACAGAATCGAACACGTTCGTGAAAGCACTTCGGGTCACACGCCTACTGATCCGGCGGCCGCGGCTCGCACTCGTCGCGGGTGGCTGGGTCCGTCGGTTCGTTCGACGTGCGGGAGGTTTCCGTGCCGTGCGCTCGGGGATGCAACCGGTGACGTTCGTGATGCACAGCTTCATGGATGCAGCAGTCGTGGCACCCGCATGGGAGCTCCTTCGACGAGGCGAGACGGCCTCCGATCCGGCGGTGCTCGCCGCACAGGAGCGCCTCCAGGCATGCACCTACGCGATGGCGCATCCCGAGTCCG
>JANOKQ010000143.1:0-3961 GCA_031419375.1 Acidimicrobiaceae bacterium | reverse complement strand
ATCGACGCGGTCGGCGGGTGCCCGCACCTCGAGGACGACCCAGTGGGGGCGAACGCCAACTTCTTGGAGATGGCCGCCGCTGCCGGGCTCGCCGTCGATCTGCACACCGACGAAACGCTGAACCCGGCGGTGCTCACCCTGGACGACCTGTCCACCCGGGTGCTGAGGTCCGGCTTTCCGCACCGTGTCACCGCCAGTCATTGCGTGTCGCTCGGCGCTCAGTCGCTCAGCGAGCAGCAGCGCATCGCCGAGCAGGTCGCGGCGGCAGGCATCCATGTGATCGCACTCCCCCACACCAACCTGTTCTTGCAGGGCCGCGATCACCAATCGGCGATGCCGCGCGGTCTCACCGCCGTCCGCGCCCTCAGGGCGGCCGGTGTCAACGTGGCCGCAGGTGCCGACAACCTGCAGGACCCGTTCAACCCAGTCGGGCGCGGCGACCCACTCGAGACCGCTGCCCTGATGATGATGACCGCCCATCTGCTCCCCGACGAGGCGTTGGCCAGCATCACCACCGCACCCCTGCATTTGATGGGTTTGGGCGGCTCCGATGACATCGTGGCCGTTCGCGCGACTACCGTACGGGAGGCCATCGCGTTCGGTCCTGCCGATCGCATCGTCGTCCGCAACGGCCGCATCGTTGCTGGTGTTTTGAGTTAACACACACGACACATGCGCAACACGCCAAGCCTTGGGTGAGCCACTATGTTGGTCACGAATGTTCGGGGAGAATGATGAAACCCACTGATGCCTCGCCACGCGGTGCGGGGACGCCACGCGGTGCGGGGACGGTAGTCGCACCAGGCTCGTCGGCACTGAGCTTCAAGAACGTCTCGATGACGTTCCCCGATGGCACACACGCGGTCGACGACGTCAGCTTCGATGTCGCCGCTGGCGAGTTCGTCACCGTCGTCGGCCCCTCCGGCTGCGGAAAGTCGACGTTGCTGCGTATCGCCTCCGGCCTCGAGAACGCGACCACCGGTTTCGTGTCGATCGACCGGTCGAGCATCGGTTACGTGTTCCAGGACGCAACGCTGCTGCCGTGGCGCACGGTGCAGCGCAACGTCGAACTCAACGCCGAGCTGCAAGGAATGGACAAGGCCACCCGACAGGCCGAGGCCCGCAAGGCGATCGAGCTGGTCAACTTGGTCGGTCATGAAAAGAAGTACCCAAAGCAGTTGTCGGGCGGCATGAAGATGCGCTGCTCGCTGGCCCGCTCACTCGTTTTGCGTCCGAAGGTGTTTCTGTTCGACGAGCCATTCGGTGCGGTCGACGAGATCACCCGTGAGCGCCTGAACGATGAGCTGCTGTCGCTGTTCCGGCACGAGATGTTTGCCGGGTTGTTCATCACCCACAGCGTGCAGGAGGCCGTGTTCTTGTCCACCCGTGTGATCGTGATGTCGGCCCGACCCGGCCGGATCATCGGCGACTACCAGGTCTCGTTCCCGTTTCCCCGACACCACGACCTGCGGTACGAAGCCGAGTTCGCCGAGCTGTGCGGCCGGATCAGTGTCGATCTCAAGGATGCCCACTCGTGACCGCGCTCGACCACAACCCCGTCACAGCCGCGACGGACGCGACCACGGCAATCGACAACGATCCCCCGCCGGCCACCTCCGCCAGCCCACGTGGCGATCGACTGAAGAACATGATCCCGCCGTTGCTCACGCTCGTTGCGTTCATTTCTGCGTGGTACCTCTACAGCGCGCTCAAGTACGACATCGCTGCCCAACGGCGCAACGCGTTGCCGTATCCGCACGAGGTTTGGTCCGACGGCTTCCTGCCGCTGTCCGACCCGGTCAACGGATTCCGACCGATCCTGGGGTACATGTGGCCGACGGTCAAGGTCACGCTCATCGGCCTGTTCATCTCGATCGTGCTCGGCACTGCGATTGCCGTGATCATGAACATGTCCAAGCACCTCGAGCGGGCGTTGTTCCCGTATGCGGTGTTGATGCAGACGATCCCGATCCTGGCGATCACACCGCTGCTCACCCAGTTGTTCGGCGAGCGACTTGGCGTGCGTTTGGTGGTCGTGGTCCTCATCGCCGTGTTCCCGATCATCACCAACACGTTGTTCGGCCTGCAATCGACCGATCGGCTGCACCACGATCTGTTCACCCTCAACCAGGCGAGTCGCTGGACACGCCTGCGCAAGCTGGAGTTCCCCAGCGCCCTGCCGGCAATGATGACGGGCCTGCGCATCGCGTCGGGCCTCGCGGTCATCGGCTCGATCGTGGCCGACTTCTTCTTCGCCCAGGGCGACAAGGGCATCGGCTACTACATTCGCACTCGCCAGCAGAAGGCCTCCGAACGGCCGGAGATGTTTGCCGGCACGATCACGGCGTCGATGTTCGGTGTCTTGATGTTCGTCATCGTCAGCTGGATCACCACCCGTGCCATCCGGAACTGGCACGACTCGGCGCGCAGCCGAAGTTGAGCCAGCACCTGGCTACACCGTTCACATACAACACCGTTCACACACAATAAGGGGAGACACCATGAAGGCAAGGAAAACAGTTGCAGCGTTGGCGCTGCTCTCACTCGGGACCGCCGTCGCGGCATGCGGCAGTGACGAGCCCGAGGCCACCCCTGCGGAGGTCACGACGCCCACCGCGGGCACCACCGCGGGCACCACCGAGGTATCCGAAGCACCGGCTGAGGCCGTGTGCCCGAAGAAGCTCACCATTCAGTCCGATTGGTTCCCCGAGCTCGAACACGGCGGCACCTATCAGCTCATCGGCCCGGATGGAACCGCGAGCAAGGACACGGTGTCGTACTCGGGCCCGGTTCAGGCCCAGTACGCAGTGGGCGGGCTCGAAGAGATCGAGATCGGCACCATCAAGTTCGACAAGCAAAACAGCGCGATCCTGCTCGACGGCGAGGCCGACATGGCCTACATCAACATCAGCGACGTGATCAAGGACTCCGCTGCGGTGCCGATGATCGCCATCGCCAAAACGCTGGACAAGGATCCGCAGATGGTCATGTGGGACCCGACGCAGAACGACATCCAAAAGCCGGAGGACATCGCCGCGTCAGGAGCGAAGGTCCTCCACTTCCCCGGCACCTCGTACATCGACTTCATGATCGGCAAGGGCTTCATGACCGCCGACCAGAGCAACGCGACCTATGACGGGTCTGACGCGAAGTGGGTCGCCGACGGTGGGAACTACTTCCAGCAAGGCTTCGCCACCAACGAGGTGTACAAGTACGAAAACGACGTCGCTTGGAAAGACGGCGCGCCGGCTGACGTCAGCTTCTACACCGTTGGTGAGATGGGCTTCGACAACTATCCCGCGGCAATCACGATGATGAAGAGCCGCGCCGACGAACTCGACGCATGCCTCACGCTGCTGGTTCCGAAGATGCAGCAGGCCTGGGTGGATTTCCTCAACGATCCCAAGCCGATCACCGACGTGATGATTCAGATCAACACGACCCACGACGGTTTCTGGGGCCTCAGCGAGGAATTGAACGCGGCCGGTCTGGTCTTGCTCGAGGAGAAGGAGATGGCGGCCAACAGTGCCGACGGAACCTATTGCAGCTTCGAAGCCGACCGGGTCCAGGGTCTCTACGACAGCCTCAAGGAGATCTACGACGAGCAGGGCACCGAGATCACCGCTGACGTGACGACGGTTTACACCAACAAGTACTGCGAGGGTGCGCCGGGTCGCTGACCCAGCCTGTGTCAACGTTGTCAATTGTGATTGGGGGTCGGCTCTCTGAGTCGGCCCCCGGTCGCGTCCACGTTCAGCCGAGGTAGGTGCACAGATCGAACAGGTTGCCGTCGGGATCGGCGAAGTTCGCGATCGAACCGTACGGCTCGAGACGCGCCGGGCACCTCTCGGTAGCACCCAGGCCAATCAACCGCTGGCGCTCCGTCTCAAACTCGGCTGCGTCACAGGCCAGGTCGATGTGTACTCCGCACCGTGTGTGCACACCGCGCTGCAGCCCGATC
>JANOKQ010000142.1:0-1963 GCA_031419375.1 Acidimicrobiaceae bacterium | reverse complement strand
GAGCGCCGCGCCAGCGTCATCTCCGAGATCGAGCAGCGTGTCGCCACATGTCGTCAGAACGAAGGCGAGGCCAAGGTCCGTGGTTGCCCGGCGGCCGATCTCGAGCGCATGGGTCACGTCAGCGCGGGCGCTGTCCGGATCGACTGCTGTACGCCCGCGGATCGCGAACGCCGGGGCGACACCGTGATAGTTGGCCAGCCCGAACGACTCTGCAGTGGCGACCGCCTCCATCGCTGCGGTATGGGCAGCGGCCCTGTCGCCGTGCTCGACCTCGTCGATCGCGACGTAGATGAGTGTGAGGACGTGCGCGGTGAGCCGCTGCTCGGCTTTGCATCTGGCGAGAGCGATCGTCAGCGCTTCGCGGGCCTCGTCGTGCATGCCAGCCCACGCATAGGCCGCACCGGCGGCCGTGGCGAGCTCTGCGGGTCGCTGCCAGAGGTCCCCGCCGGCGGTCGCCAGTCGCGCGCAGTCCAGGGCTGTGGCGACGTCGCCGCTGCCGAGCGCGAGGTTGATTCGCAGGGGTGCTGCGGTCACCGGATCGAACGACGGTGGGGCCACGTCCAGGGCGATGACGAGCCAACGCTGGGCGGATTCGTACTGGCTCGACAGGTACTCGCACCATCCCCACCCCAATGCGCATGCAGCGTCCGTGGTGGCAGCTGCACCGGCCTGTTCGAGGAACGCTCGCAGTTTGCGGATCTGTCCGCGACCGAGGAGATCTGGGCCGACGAAGTACATCAGCGCGATCGCCCCGGCGATGTCGCCGGCAGCGAAGCGGTGCACGACGGCTTGGTGGCGGTCGCCGTTCGACTCGAACCAGCCGGCAGCGCGGCCGTGCAGTTCAGGGAGCAGCAGTGGGATCGATCGGCGTGCTTCGAGCAAGAGCAGATCGCGGAGCAGATGGTGGTAACGGAACCATTCCCCGGTGCTGTCGAGGCGAACGACGAGCTGGTTCCGATTGGCGATGTCGGCGAGCCATCGCGTTCCATCTTGCGAACCGGTCACGGCGTCGATCAATGGCCCCGTCAAGTGATCGAGCACAGCCGTCTCGAGCAACCGCCGTCGATCACCGGCGCTCATTGCGTCAAGGAGCTCGTCGCTCAGATAGCTGACAACGAGCTGATCATCGCCGCGGAACGCATCCACGAACCCGTCCGGGTCGGGCGCGCGTTCCAACGAGAGACCGGCGAGAACGAGGCCTGCAGCCCACCCTTCAGTCCGGGAACACAGATCGCTGAGCCGCTCGGGCGAGAGTGCGTCGCCGGCTGCTCCGAGCAGAGCGGTCGCCTCGTCGGTGGCGAAGCGAAGATGCTCGGCGCGGACCTCGCCAAGTCGGTTACGCACACGCATCCGCCCGAGACGAAACGGTGGATCGACTCGGGTCGACACGACGACAGTCATCTGCGGCGGGCACAGGTCGATGAGACGTTCTACGCCGCGGTGCACGCGGTCGCTGTCGATGAGGTGGTAGTCGTCGATCACGACGACCAGGGGGTCGCTGACATCGACCACGGTGTTGATGATCGCCGGCACGACGACTCGATCGTCGCCCTGTGCGCCGATCACCAGGGGCCCGACGACCGAGGTGACATCGGGTCGACATCGACCGATCGCTGCGACGAGCGACGACCAGAAGCTTGCGGGATCCGAGTCGCTCGCTTCGATCTGCAGCCAGGCAACGGGCCGGTCCGTCTCGAGTGCCCATGCGGCAATCAGTGTCGACTTTCCCGAGCCCGCTGGTGCGCTCACGAGCAACAGAGGAACCGATTTGGCCAAGCCGTCATTCAAGAGTTCGGCCAACCGGGGGCGTTGGACAAGGCGGGTCGGCGACGCCGGCGGCCGCAGCTTGGTCGCCGCCATTCCCAGCTCATGGTCACCGTTCATCTGCGGACCGCTCTTTCAAACTTCAGCCGCGCGAGTGAGATGGGCTTGCGGTCATCGTGCCACGATTCGAGCGACGGGG
>JANOKQ010000141.1:0-7093 GCA_031419375.1 Acidimicrobiaceae bacterium | reverse complement strand
CACCAGGGTGACCGGGCCGCCGAAATCGTTGTGGTTGGTCATGGGATGTACCGTCCGTTCGTCTCACTCAATGGCGTCAAGCCATCTCGGTTAGTGATGATTCTACGACATGTATCGTCATGACAGATGGCGCGCTGGACGTGACAGTCGACACGCCATGCCCCGCCGGTGCCAGACTTCCGGGCATGTACCGCACCTGGTTCAGTGCCGAGGGTTGCAACGTGGCCGACCTCATCGCGCTCGTTGAGACGACAACCGACCTGGCCGACTACCCCCATGCCGCCGCGATCGAGCACAACGTGGTGGTCTACGACAGCGACGCGCTCAGACTTGCCATCGGCGATCCCGACCGATACCGGAGCGTGCAGGCGGAGCTGGCCGCTGCCAACCTCGACGGCCCGGGCGTGGTGGTGTTCCGCGCTGCCTTCGCCGACACGGCGGTGGTCGACGCGCCCACAGCGGTGTTCGAGCAGATGACCGCCGACCCGCACGCGCTCGCCAGCCAAGACGGCGAACACTTCGCTGCGCCGGGCAGCAACGACCGGGTGTGGAACGCGCTGGAGAAGCTGGCCTTGCTCGATCCGCACGCGTTTGCCGAGTATTACGCCAACGAGATCGTCGCCCTCGCGGCAACGGCCTGGCTCGGGCCCGGCTACCAGATCACCTCGCAGGTGAACGTGGTCAACCCCGGCGGGCAGGCCCAATCACCTCACCGCGACTACCACCTCGGCTTCCTGGCCGACGACATCGCCGAGCAATTTCCACCTCACGTCCACCGCCTCTCGCCTGCGCTCACACTGCAGGGCGCGGTGGCCCACTGTGACATGCCGGTGGAAAGCGGGCCCACGCTCTACCTGCCGCACTCACACAAGTACGACCGCGGCTACCTCGCCTGGCGCCGACCCGAGTTCATCGATTACTTCGCGGCGCATCATGGGCAGCTGCCGCTGCGGTGCGGCGACGCGGTGTTCTTCAACCCGGCCGTGTTCCACGCCGCCGGCACCAACCGCACCGCCGCCGTGCCTCGCATGGCCAACCTGTTGCAGGTGTCGTCGCCGTTCGGGCGAGCGATGGAGACGGTCGACCGCGACGCGATGGTACTCGCGGTGTACCCCGCGCTCGTCACGATGGGTGCCGATGGCGCGACGCAGGCACAGATCCACAACGCGATCGCCGCCTGCGCTGAGGGGTACCCGTTCCCCACGAACCTCGATCGCGACCCGCCGATCGATGGGCTCGCCCCCGAATCGCAGGCAGCCCTGGTCGCCCGAGCGGTGGCCGGACAGTGGGAACCCGTGCACGTGCAGCTCGAACTCAAGGCTGCAGCCATCCGGCGCGCCAGCCACTGACCCCAATCAGCGCCGGTCGCCAGCCCGGCCACCAGTTGGGTGGTCGGCCACCCGGCTACTGGGACGTTCGTACGGGGAATCGTTGCGGGCAGCGGCGTACGCTCGCATCCGTCATGTCCGATCACCGCGTGCCCCTCCTCGCCTCGGCGATGGCCCTCGGCGCCGGTGCGGTGTGGAGCTTTGGGGCGATCTCCGCCCGCCTCGCCGACGACGCCGACGCCTTTCAATACCTGATCTGGCGCTCAATCGGCATCATCGTGGTGGTCGAGGTTCTTGGCAGGTTGCAAGGCAAGCCACCGCAGGTGATCCGCGCGTACACCTCGGGCCGGTTGATGATGACCGCCAACGTGATGCTGCTGCTCGCGTCGATCGGCTTCGTCTACGCCGTCAAGACGACAAGTGCAGCCAACGCTGCGTTCTTCGCCTCTACAACCCCGGTGTTCGGCGTACTGCTCGCCCGCATCGTGTTGCACGAGCGACTCAACCGGCTCACCATCGCCTCGGTCGCATTGGCATTCACGGGCCTGGTGGTCATGGTCGCCGGCGACCTGGGCGCTGGGAGCATGGTCGGCAACATGTCGGCCCTCGCCTGCGCGGCAGGGTTCGCCGGATACGCCGTGTGCGTACGCTCCGATCCGACCGAGGACTGGTCACCGGTGCTGCCCGGGTACGCGGTGATGATGATCGCGATCTGCGCGGTAACAACGCTGGCCAACGGCAAAACGCTCGTGCCCCCAGCCGACGACGTCGCGCTGGCGTTAGTGCACGGAGCCGTGTTCATCGTGGTCGGCACGACCCTGTTCAACGTCAGTTCCCGCCAGGTGCCCGCCGGAGCGATGACCGTGCTGGCCCAGACCGAGATGGTGCTGGTGCCGCTGTGGTCGTTCATCGTCCTTGACGAGCGGCCCAAAGCAACCACACTGTTCGGCGGATCGATCATCCTCGTGGCGATCATCGGGAAAGCAGTGATCGACGCACGCGGCCCGGCCGTGCAGCCCACCCAGCAACCTGCCGAGGCGCTCGAACACATCCTCTGACCCGGCCGTCCCCACCCAGCGAGTCGAGCCAGGCAGCCATTGTGCGATATTCGTACTCTGTGGTACGAATATCGGATGACATCGAATCTGTCGCAACTCGCCGAACGTCATCTGTGGATGCACTTCACGCCGCTCACCGGGCCGTCCGTCAACGGCCAGCACGGACCGGAGATCCCGGTGATCGCCCGAGGCGAGGGTTGTTACGTGTACGACCAGCACGGCAAGCGCTACCTCGACGGGTTGTCGGGGCTGTTCACTGTGCAAGTCGGCCACGGCCGCACCGAACTGGCCGACGCCGCCGCCCGCCAGGCAAGCACCCTCGCCTACTTCCCCACCTGGTCGTTCGCACACGAACCGGCCATCGAGCTGGCCTCGCGCCTGGCCGCACTCACCCCCGGCGACCTCAATCGCGCCTTCTTCACACCCACCGGGGGCGATGCGGTGGAGACGGCGATGAAGCTCGCCCGCCAGTACTGGAAGCTGCGCGGCCAGCCGAGCCGCACCAAGTTCATCTCCCGCTACCTCGCCTACCACGGCACCTCGATGGGCGCCCTCAGCCTGACCGGTGTTCCCTCGATCAAGACCCCGTTCGAGCCACTGGTACCAGGTGCGATCAAGGTGCAAACCCCGTACCGCTACCGCTGCGGCGACTGCCAGCACCTTGCCGCCTGCACGCTGCGCTGCGCCGACGACATCGAACTGCGCATCCAGATGGAAGGCCCCGACACCATCGCCGCGGTGTTCATGGAACCCCTCCAGAACACCGGCGGCGCGTTCGCCCCACCCGAGGGCTACTGGGCGCGGGTCCGCGACATCTGCGACCGCTACGACATCTTGCTCGTCAGCGACGAGGTGATCTGCGCCTTCGGGCGCCTCGGGCACATGTTCGGCTCGCAGCGCTACGACTACCAACCCGACATGATCACCTTCGCCAAAGGGGTCACCTCCGGCTACTCGCCCCTCGGCGGAGTGATGATCAGCGACCGCGTCGCCGATTCGTTTCTGAGCGACAGCACCACATTCCTGCCCACAACCTTCCTGCACGGCCAAACGTTCGGTTCGCACCCGGTGTCGTGCGCTGTGGCCAACGCCAATCTCGACATCTTCGAGCGCGACGACCTGTGCGGGCACGTGCTTGCTCACGAAGCGACGTTCCGCTCGATGCTGCAGTCGCTGGGCGACATACCCCTCGTCGGCGAGGTGCGCGGCGAGGGGTACTTCTACGCGATCGAACTCGTGGCTGATCAGGCGACAAAGGCGACGTTCACCGACGAGCAGGCCAACTGGCTGCTACGCAGCTACCTGTCGCCGCGCCTGTTCGAGGCCGGGCTGATCTGCCGGGCCGACGACCGCGGCGAACCGGTGATCACCCTGAGCCCGCCGCTCATCGCTGGGCCCGAGGAGTTCGATTTCATCACCTCCACGTTGCGGACCGTGTTGAGCGACGCGTCGGCCGCGTTCGCCCGCCGATGACGCCCGACCCCACCGACCGGGCGATCATCGAACGACTGCAGCGCGACGGGCGGATGCCCGTCACCCAGATCGCCGACGAGATCGGGCTGAGCGAAGGCGCTGTCCGCAAACGCCTACAGCGCCTCATCGACTCGGGATTCATGCAGGTGGTCGCCGTCACCGATCCGCTGGCACTCGACAACCGGCGGGTTGCACTCATCGGGATGCGGATCAGCACGGGCACCGACGCCGCCGCCGCGTGGCTAGGTGGCCTGGCCGAAGTGGAGTATTTGGTGGCCACGGCCGGGCGGTTCGACGTGATGTTCGAGGTGATCGTCGACAGCGACGCCCACCTACTCGAGCTGATCTCCACCCTGCGCGACCATCGCGACGTGGCCGAGGTGGAAGCGTTTCCCTGCCTCAAGCTCTACAAACAGACCTTCGCCTGGGGAACATGAGCACAGGCCGGCAGGATCTGGGCAGGATTCCACTCGGAAACCGAGAGTAATCCTGCCCAGATCGTGTTTTGGGTGGCGCGGGCGGGGCACCGCGCGTGCAAGGCTGGGGGGGTGGCTTGGTTGGTGAACGATGGCACGGTGCTGGCATCGGCCGAGGTGGCATCGGGGCGCGTCGGCAAGCGGCGTGGCCTGCTCGGCCGCGACGGCTTCGAGGGAGCCTTCGTCATCGAGAAGTGCAGGTGGATCCACACAATCGGGATGCGGTTTCCACTCGACGTCGCCTACCTCGACGGTGACGGCACGGTGATCAAGGTGGTGACGATGTGTCGGAACCGGCTCGGTTTCCCAGTGCCGGCCGCGGCGATGATCATCGAAGCTGAAGCTGGCGCGTTTGCCCGATGGGGCCTGCAGGTCGGGCACACCCTCGAGCTGCGCCCATGACGGGCAAGCCATGACGGGCCAGCCATGACGGGCCAGCTGGTGCTCGTCGCCACACCCATCGGCAACCTCGGCGACCTCGCCCCCCGGGCGATCGAGGCGCTGCGCGGAGCGGCACTCATCTGCTGCGAGGACACCCGCCGCACCGGCAAGCTCTTGCAACACGTAGGGGTGCGGGTACGCATGGCCGTCACCAATGACCACACCGAACATGCCCGTATCGCCGAGGTGCTCGAGCTTGTGGCTGGCGGCCTCAACGTCGCATTGGTCAGCGATGCCGGCACACCGGGCATTTCCGATCCCGGCGAGCGGCTCGTACGTGCGGTGATTGATGCGGGCTTCGTGGTGTCAGCCGTGCCCGGTCCCGCCGCACTGGTGATGGCACTCGTGGTCAGCGGATTCGATACGACCCGCTTCGTGTTCGAGGGGTTCCTCCCCCGCTCGGGATCGGACCGCAGCCGCCGACTCGACGACGTCGCCGCCGAACGCCGCACCATCGTGCTCTATGAAGCACCCCACCGTGTGGCCCGCACCATCGCCGACCTGGCGCAGCGTTGCGAATCAACCCGCCGCATCGCACTGGCCCGTGAACTGACCAAGCTGCACGAGGAGGTGTGGCGCGGCACACTCATCGAGGCGGCCGCCCACCTCACCGAGCGCGAACCACGCGGCGAGTACGTCGTGGTCGTCGAAGGAGCGCCTCAGCGTGCCGACGCCGACGACACCGAGATCACGGCCGCGCTCACCCACGAGATCGCTGGTGGTGCCACTCGCAAGGCGGCGGTGGCTACGGTGACGGCGAGCCTCGGCGCACCAAAGCGCCGGGTGTTCGACATCGCCACCTCCCTCCCCCGATACGAGGCGCCGAGATGACCGAGTACGCACACATCGCCAACCACGGGCCGAGCGCGGCCTTCTTCGACCTCGACCGCACCCTCATCAGTGGATCGAGCGCGTTCGTGTTCGGCGTCGCCGCATGGCGATCCGGCCTCGTCGGCAAGCGCCAGTTCACCCGCGACCTGGCATCGGCTGCGGCGTTCCGGCTGACCGGGGCGAGCGACGAAACGAGCATGGGGGTGCGTGACCGCATCCTCGGCGCAGTCGTTGGTGTCCGCCACGATGAGCTCGTCGGGCTCAACACCCTCGTCGTACCGAAGCTGTTGGAGCGGGTTCGGCCCGAGGCACGCCAGATCGTCGAGATGCACCGCCACGCCGGACGGGCCAGCTACATCGTGTCGGCGTCACCCGTCGAACTGGTCAACCCGCTCGCTCTGGCGCTCGGCATGACCGGCGGGATCGGCACCGTCAGCCAGATCGTCGACGGCGTCTACACCGGCAAGTTGGCCGGCCCGTTCTGTTACGGCGTCGGCAAGGTGGAGGCCATCTTGGAGCTGGCCCTGTGGGAAAACCTCGACCTCGCCCAGTGCTACGCCTACAGCGATTCGGCCAGCGATCTGCCGATGCTCGAGCTGGTCGGGCACCCCGTTGCAGTGAACCCCGATTCCAAGCTGGAGCGCGTCGCCCAGCGCCGTGGCTGGCCGATCGTCATCTTCAGCCGGCGAACCAAGGCGGTAGTGCGGCGCAGTACGCAAGCGGTCGGTGCCAGCTCGCTGGCGATCGGGTCGTTCTTCGCCGGGGCCAAGTACGCCACCCGTCAACGCGGCAGCAGCGCCAGCTGACGGCTGAGCGCCACGAGTGTGCCGCTGCTGTCCCACACCTCGCCGTCTTCTTCGAACATCCCGCCGTGAACGAAGCGCGAGCGGAACACGCACCGCAACGGGCCCGCGGCTGGGAGGGCGCGTACGTGCACGGTGAGTTCGACGGTCGGCACCCACCCCGATGGCATGTCGAGGTTGAACACCGCCGGCGGCAGCGCGTCGGCCACCAGCAACAGCGCGAGCGAGTCGACTGCGCGGCCGTCGGCGAACTCGAACCAACCGGCGACCTCCGCCGTTCCGGTCTGCTCCCCCTCCATGAACCTGGCGTGGTCAGGGTGCAGGTGCACGGCGATGCGGTTCATGAACTCCATCGGGAACAGGCTGCGAGCAGACCGCTGGCGGCACAGCTCGATCGGCGGGAGCTCTGGCGGCGCACCGTGCATCGACACGAAGTCCGACTCGGCGTTGGTCGACAGGTCGCCGAAGTTGGCCAGCATTTGGATCACCGTTCGGCCGTTCGAGCGGAGCGAACCGGTCACGGTGGTGAACCGCTTGCCTGCCTTCACGATCTCGCCGTGCACCTCGGCCGGACCGGGCACACCGGGCGCAAGGAAGTGCCCGGTGACGGTGACAGGGTCGGGCCGACCGGCGATGGCACGCAGCCCGTTGGCCGCGAGCGCAAGCAGATAGCCGCCGTTGGC
>JANOKQ010000140.1:0-7560 GCA_031419375.1 Acidimicrobiaceae bacterium | reverse complement strand
GGTCGGTGCCGACGGCACGATCACAACCATCGCTGGCGGAGGTGCGGTACCGGTGAGCGCCAGCGTCGGCGAATTCGCCACGGACGGAACCGCGCCGACCGACCTCAAGCTCGGAGTGATCGGCGGCATAACCGTCGACGGCAGCGGGCAGGTGTATGTCTCCGACGGACTGTTCAGCGTCATTTTCCGCTTCGAGCCGGGCGCGGGGATCGAGTTGGTCATCGCCGACCAAACCGACTCGGTCGAGTCGATCGGCATGCCCGCAAACCGGACAAGGCTTCGCAACCCCATCGGCTTGGCGGTCGATGCGGGGGGCAGTCTGCTGTTCACCGACACCAGCCGGGTGCTTCGTATCGTGGGTGCCGCCGGCTGAGGCGTCAACGTCTCGCCTGCCGCGACGCTCGGGTCGGAGTGGGGCATGCTCCAAACGACGCGCACCCCCTTGGTAGTTTGATCGCCTATGGCAACATACGGTGCCGGCCCGCGCCGAAGCTCGAAATCCGCCCCAGCGCGCAACTCGTCGGGCACCGGCTCGTCCAAATCCGGCCCGTCCAAATCCGGCCCGTCCAAATCCGGCCCGTCCAAATCCGGCCCGGGCTCTACACGCAGTAGTTCGTCGCGTGCTGGCACCCGGGGGTCCACGGCCGAGGCCACACCGCCGGGTGGATCGAGCTATAGCTCCCACAGCAGTTCGCGGCGAACCCAGGTGACGGCCGAACTGCGCTCGGCGATCGACGGGCGTGAGCACGAGTTCATCGGCATCGGGCTGATCGTTGCCGGGCTACTGATCGGCATGGCCATCTACTTCGATCTCGCCGGGCCGCTCGGGCGGGGTGTCGAGACGCTGGTTGGCTGGTTCACCGGGATCGGCCGCTACATCATGCCGATCGCCCTGGTTGGCGTCGGGGCCGCGCTGGTGCACCGCGGCCGGAGCATGAACCGGGTACGCCTTGCGCTCGGCTGGGGAGTGTCGGCGATTGCGGTACTCGGGTTGCTGCACGTCGTTCGCGGACCCGACAAGGTGATGGCCGACTTCGACGCGTTCGGCACCGCCGGCGGGTGGATCGGTGCCGTGGTCGGCCAGCCTTTGAAATCGCTCATCGCCCCTGCCGGGGCGGTGGTGGTATTCCTTGCCCTGTTCGTCGGGGGGGTGTTGTTGATCACCGGCTCGACCGTCAAAGCGTTGCTCACCCGGACCGGGCACAGCGTGACCGACATGGGCAAGCCGATCGGCAAAGCGGCCCGACGTGCACGGGCGGTGTTCGGCGACATCTCCACCCTCAGCAGCGATCGCAATACCGGCGACCACGAGCGCCCCGGACCCAGCTTGTACGACGGCTCCGACGACGACGTGTGGAACGACGCCCCCACCAAGCCGCCGGCGAAACGGCCGCGTGGCAAAGCGCCGTCCACTCCGCCGTTCGATGCTGGCCCCGGCGAGCAGAGCGAGCTCGACCTCGGCCCCGCTGCGCAGCGCGGCCAGTGGGTGCTGCCGCCGACCAACTACCTGCACCGCAGCGAGGCGCAGACCATCAACAAGGCTGAGGTCGAGGCGCGCGGCCGCACACTTGTCGATTCGCTGGCCTCGCACGGGGTCGACACCAACCTGCTCGGCCAGACGGTCGGGCCGACGGTCACCCGCTACGAGCTCGAGCTCGGTTCCGGGGTGAAGGTGGCCCGTATCACCAGCCTCAACCGTGACATCGCCTACGCGATGGCGGCGACCGACGTGCGCATCCTGGCGCCCATCCCCGGCCGCTCGGCGATCGGGGTGGAGGTGCCCAACCACACCCGCCAACTCGTCGCGCTCGGCGACATCATGACCTCGACCGAGGCCAAGACCGCCACCCATCCACTCGACGTTGCCGTCGGCAAGGACATTGCCGGCCGCTCGGTGTTCCTCAACCTGGCCACCACACCGCACCTGCTCATCGCCGGTGCCACGGGTGCAGGCAAGTCGAGCGGGATCAACTGCATCATTACGTCGTTGCTCATGCGCAGCACACCCGAGCAGGTGAAGCTGATCCTGATCGACCCCAAGCAGGTCGAGATGGGCCAGTACAACCGTCTCCCGCATCTGCTCACCGCGCCCGTCACCAATCCGAAGAAGGCTGCGAATGCGTTGGGCTGGGCGGTGAAGGAGATGGAGCGCCGGTACGACCTGCTGTTCGAGATGGGTTTCCGCGACATCGCCGGCTACAACGCCGCCTACGACCGTGGCGAGCTCGGCGGCGAGGGGTACCCCGGCAATGACACCGGTGGCGAGCCTCGCCAGTTCGAGCGGCTGCCGTACATCGTCGTGGTGGTCGACGAGCTCAACGATTTGATGATGGTGGCCGCCCGCGATGTGGAGGAGAGCATCACCCGCATCGCCCAGAAGGCCCGTGCGGTCGGCATCCACCTCATCGTCGCCACGCAGCGCCCAAGCGTCAACGTGATCACCGGCGTCATCAAGGCCAATGTGCCGGCGCGCATGGCGTTCGCCGTGTCGTCGCTCACCGATAGCCGGGTCATCCTCGATCAACCCGGTGCCGAGAAGCTCGTTGGCAAGGGCGACATGTTGTTGCTACCCGGCAACTCCAATGTCGCCCAGCGCATCCAGGGATCCTTCGTCAGCGAAGACGAGGTTCGCAAAGTCGTTGCCCACTGGCGGCGGCAGGGTCCCGAGCCGGTGTACGTGTCCGGCGTGGAAGGCGACGACGAGGGTGGGTCGGGCGGGGGCTTGTTCGCCGCGTCCAGCGTCGGCTCGGGCAGCGGTACCGGAGATGACGACGACGAGGCATTGATGCGCCAGGCGGTCGAACTGGTGGTCCGCAGCCAGTTGGGCTCCACATCGATGCTCCAGCGCAAGCTGAAGGTGGGGTTTGCCCGCGCCGGTCGGATCATGGATCTGCTCGAACAACGCGGCATCGTCGGCCCGAGTGAGGGCTCGAAGGCTCGCGCAGTGTTGATGACAGTGGAGGAGTACGAGTTGCTCCGAGATGCCAATTGACCCGATGGCTGTGGTCGGTCGAATCGAGCCGGTGGCGGGGTTAGACACCGACCTTCGCCGGCTGGCGAGTTTCGAGGCGCGGCACGGCGCGTTCGAAGTCGAGGTGCAAACGCCCGAGCTGATCGGCCCACTGCGGAAGCTCGCTGGCGGTCATCGGGCGGGCCAGGAAGTAGCCCTGGGCCTCGTCGCAGCCCAGGGCGCGAAGCAGATCCCAGGTTTCACGGTCCTCCACGCCTTCGGCCACGGCTGACAGGCCCATGTTGTGAGCCAGGTCAAGTACCGATCGAACGATGGTTGCCGAGTTGTGATCCGTCGCCATCGATGAGACGAACGATTTGTCGATCTTCACCTCGTGCACCGGCAACCGCTGCAGGTACGACAGCGACGAATAGCCGGTGCCGAAGTCGTCCACCGACAATCGCACTCCTAGCCCGGCGAATCGTTCCAGCGTCGTGATCGTGCGGGCGGTGTCGGACATCACGATCGTCTCGGTGATCTCCAACGTGATCGTGATCGGATCGACCCCGGTCGTGCGGAGCAACCGGTCGAGGAGGTGGACGAGGTCGGCGTCGATGAGGTTGCGCATCGAGAGGTTCACCGCGGCACCCCACCGCGAACCGTTCGCCTGCCACATCGCCGCCTGTGACAGCGCTTGGGCGAGCATGAACTCCGAGAGCGGACCGATGACGCCGTTGCGTTCTGCCAGGGGGATGAACTCGTCCGGGGCGACTTGCCCATAGCGGGGATGTCGCCATCTGGCAAGCGCTTCCACCCCGACGACGGTCGAGTCAGCGAGGCGCACCTTCGGTTGGTACAGCAAGCTCATTTCGTTCTGCCCGAGGGCGTTCGGCAGATCGCTTGACAAAGCCAGTCGCCGCGGCGAGTTGGTGTCGGTTCCCGGATCGTAGAAGTTGGCCCCATCACCGAACCCGGTCTTCGCGGCAAACATCGCCACGTCGGCGCGCTGAAGGAGCTTGGGTCCCTCGGTTGCGTCGTTGGGTGCGATTGCGATGCCGACGCTGATGCTGACCCGGACACCGTCGTGGGTCACGGGGATCGCAACCGCTCGGCGAATCGACTGCGCACAGGCCTCGAGTTGTGCCCGCTTCCAATCCTTGGGGAACAACGCCGCGAACTCGTCGCCGCCGAGCCGGGCGACGAACACATCCGGCCCCGTGGCCCGCTTGATCCGCCCGGCGACTTCGGCGAGGACGTGATCACCGGCTTGGTGACCAAGTGTGTCGTTGATCTCTTTGAAGCCGTTGAGATCCATCACCGCGACCGCCACCGTGTCGCCGGGCCCGAGTCCACCGACGGCGGAGCGCAGGCGCTTCGCGAACATCACCCGGTTGGGAAGCCCGGTGAGCGCATCGTGGAGCGATTCGTGTTCACGTTGGCGAGCTTGATCGTGCAGGCGCTCGATCAGCCTGCCGTTTTCGAGGGCGACGCTCGCGTGGTTGGCGAGCGTGCCAAACATCGGCCCCTCCTGCGGGCGGAAGTCGTTCAACTCACCGATCCGATCGGTGACCGCCATCAATCCGACGACCACTCCCGATTCGGTGATCGGAGCGACGATGCAGTCGGCCGAATCGAGCGCCGCTGCGACGTCGCGCATTCGCGGGTCGGTGTTCGAGGCGGTGACAACGATCGCATCCGTCGACTCGGCGAACAACCGCGTGAGGAACGCGGGGGTGACGTCGGTGAGTGCGGTCGTTTTGCGGCCGTGGTCGTCGACGCTGAGCCCGACGAACGCCCCTGCGTCGTCGGCAAGCCAGATGACTGCGCGGTCGGCCCGGAACAGATCCTTGGCCTGCACCAGGATCGCCTCGAGCACCACCTCGGGACGTTGCGCCCCACTGACCATGCGGGTGAAGTCATACAGCATGGTCAGGCTCTGGAACCGTTGATTGAGTGCCGTATACGAGCGGTACGACAACAGCACGAACGCGGCGACCCCGCCGAGCAGCAGGCATGCCCACGGTTGTGCATTCACCAGGATCACCGTCACCAGGGCCAGGCTGGTGTTCACCGGTGCGGTGAGCGACCCGATGGCCAGGATCGAACGAAACTTCAGTTCTCCACCGTGCCAGTGCACGGCGGTCGCAACCACGATGAACCCGAGCAGCACCGCTGCGAAAACTGCAGCGAACGCGGCGGCCCACGTTGCCGGCAGGTCGACATCGCGGACTTGCCGGAGGCCTTGGAACACCGCCAGGAGCACGACGCATTCGCCAAGGAACGAAGCAAGGTTGAGCGCCAACTTGCGTGCGGGTTGTCGCTCCTTGACAACGAGGAAAGCCGCTTCGCCCACGAGTCGGCCGATAACCAGCGAAAGTGGCGACGCAAGGAACAAGCCCAAGACCAATGTGACCTCGCTGAAGCTGAACGTGTAGATCTCTTTGCGGAACTCAAGATTGAATGCCATCGCTTCGGCGGCGATCGCGATCAATGCGATTGACCACCAGTGCAGCCAGGTGCCGCCGGCGGGAGTGGCTTCGAGGTCGAGCAGCGTCAACGCCGGCAACGACACCGCCACAAGTGCGACCGTCAACAGTGCGGTGCGGACGGCCGGACGCGATGTCGATGCTGGCGCACCGCCCCCGACCACCATCTCGCAATCATCTCCCATGCGTCATCCGCCTCCGTACCTCTATCGGCGCGAAAACGCGGGTCCTTGAACCGCGAAGAAGCAGCGGCATCAGCCCGACGATTCCCGCGAGTCGGGCGATGCCACCGATCTGTGTGACCTACCAGCGAATCCCCATGACCGAGGTGGGGACGCTCGGCTTCTCGCCGGATGTCATCTTCGACGAGGTCGCCGCCGAAGCAGTCCCGCTACTTGCGACGGCGAGGCCGACCACGCAGGTGGCCCCGATGATCAGCTTCTTCCACGCCGCTCCCCGACGAACCTGATTCGATGATTTGACCGTGTGTTCCAATGTCTGCTCCTTTGATGTGTCTGTGATGCAGATTCGCCTCACATCCGCCGTGCCTGCCGGGCGGCGAACCTCACTATGCGGCACGAAGTCGAAAAGATCCACTCAAGTTCAGATCAACGTTTGGCATCGCGAATGTCACGAGAAGTGGTGCCGGCCAGAACAGATCCAGACGGTGGGCCACCCATCGCATCTGGCTTCGTCTGGAGTTCGTCTGCGGCCCTGCTGCGTTGTCGCGCCGCGGGTGGTGCCATCATCTGCTCGGCCCGCATCGAATCGGAGACTGGCCCGCATCGAATCGGAGACTGGATGGTGTCATGAACGAGTTCACCGAGATCGCATCGGGGTTGCGGTTCCCCGAAGGCCCGGTCGCGATGCCAGACGGCAGCGTGATCCTGGTCGAGATGTTCGGTGGGTGCATCACCCGGGTGCGGCCAGATGGCAGCAAGGAGCGTGTTGCTGACGTCGTTGGTGGCCCCAACGGCGCGGCGATCGGGCCCGACAGTGCGCTGTATCTGTGCAACAACGGCGGGTGTTTCACCCCGATCGACATGGGTGGGCTGCTGTTCCCCGGGCCGTTCGATCCGGGCAACTACATCGGTGGCCGCATCCAGCGCGTCGACCTGGCGACCGGCACGGTGACCGATCTGTACACCGAATGCGACGGCCGCCCGCTGCGCGCCCCGAACGACCTCGTCTTCGACGATGCCGGGGGAATGTGGATCACCGATCATGGCATCCGCGATAGCGCAGCTCGTACCAGCGACCTCACCAGCATCTACTACGCGCTGGCCGACGGCAGCGCGATCACCGAGGTGGTGCATCCGGTCGAGGCTCCGAACGGGATCGGATTGTCACCCAACGGGACCACGCTGTACTGGGCCGAGACCCACAGCGGCCGGGTGATGCAGCGCCGAATCGCGTCACCGGGCGTGTTGGAGCCCGAGATCCCATTCGACCCGTCGGTGTGCCTTGTCGGCCTGCCGGGCTACCAGTTGCTCGATTCGCTGGCTGTCGACGGTGCCGGGGACGTGTGCGTCGCCACGCTCGTAAACGGCGGGATCACCGTCGTCGGTACCGACGGGAGCACCAGCCATGCGCCGACGGGCGACCTCCTCACCACCAACATCTGCTTCGGTGATCGTGACGGCAGCGGCGAGTACCGCGACGCGTACATCACCCTGTCGGGAACCGGCCGGCTGATCCACATGCGCTGGCCACACCCGGGGTTGCGCCTCAACTACCTCTGATCGGCCTCAACTACCTCTGATCGGTGGTATCGACAGCGAGGGCCTCGGCGGCGGTAGCGTTGGGCACCGATGGGGCAGCGCTTTTACGTGGAGACTTTGGGATGCCCGAAGAACCAGGTCGACAGCGACAAGTTGATCGGCATGCTGCTCGCCGATGGCATGCAGCCCACCGACGATGTGGAGGCTGCCGATCTCGTGGTGGTCAACACCTGCGCGTTCATCGACGAGGCGCGCAAGGAGTCGATCGACACGATCCTGGCCTTGGAGGACCGCCGCAAAGACGGTGCCCGCCTGGTGGTCACCGGTTGCATGGCCGAGCGGTACGGCGACGAGCTCGCCGACGCGCTTCCCGAAGTGGACCAGGTTGCCGGCTTCGGTGTGC
>JANOKQ010000139.1:0-1554 GCA_031419375.1 Acidimicrobiaceae bacterium | reverse complement strand
CGGTCTCGACTGGTCGACGCGTCGCGCTGTCCCATGACCATGCCGATGTGGCGGTGGCCGAGCACATAAAGATGGCGCGCCGCCTCGGCCGCCGCATGGCCGTTGTCGATCTCCACCGTGTCGACGCCAGGTTGGTCGACGGATCGAACCACCAGAACGAGGGGAATGCCACGCCGCTTGAGCTCTGCGACCACCGGCGAATCGAGCGTCGCCGTGGCGAAGATGAGGCCGTCGAGAAAGCCATCGATCAACGGCCGCAGCGTCTGCAGGCTGCTCGCTTCGTTCATCGAGTCGATGATCAATGTCACGTGGTATCCGGATTCACGCAAAGCGTCGTGAAGATGCTGGAGCAGGACCATCATGAAGCTGTTGTGCAAAGCGCCGATGACCAGGCCCACGATCTTCGTCGCCGACTTGCGGCCCTTGCGGCTTTGCCTGGGCAAGCGGTAGCCGAGTTCGACCGCCGCAGCCTGCACCAGTCCCCGCGTCGTGGCGCTGATGGCGGTGTTGCCCGCCAGGGCGCGCGACACCGTCGACGCCGAGACCCGCGCGCGTTGCGCGACGTCGCCGAGGGTGACGGGCGCAGACATCGGCTCACTCTCGGAGAGCGGGGATCGGTTGCGGTGGATAGGGGAAACCATCAGCAATTGCATTGTCTTGCATTGAAAGGCAAGCGCAAACTGTAATGCCGTTGCACGGGTTTGCAAACGCCGTCGACGCCCGGACGCGATGTTTCCGGCCCGTCCATGGTTGCTGAACTCTCAGATGAACTTTTCGGAGTGATGAATGGCTCGCTATCTAAAACAAGGGCGTACGGCCGAACAATCCGCAGACGATGCGGCCAAGGTCCAGGACACGGTGCGCAAAATCCTGGCCGACATCGAGCAGCGCGGCGACGCGGCGCTGCTGGAGTTTTCGCGCAAATTCGACGACTGGGAACCGGCCAGCTTCAGGCTGTCGGACGCGGAAATCGACCACTGCGTCAAACAGCTGTCGCCGGGGCAACTCGACGACATCCGCTTCGCGCAAAAGCAGATCCGAAACTTCGCCCAGCATCAGAAAGACTCGCTTCGGGACCTCGAGGTGGAAACGCTGCCCGGGGTCGTGTTGGGCCACAAGAACATGCCGGTCGAAAGCGTCGCCTGCTACGTGCCCGGCGGCAAGTTCCCCTTGATCGCTTCGGCGCACATGAGCGTGGTCACCGCCAAGGTCGCGGGCGTCTCGCGCATCGCCGCCTCGTCCCCACCGGTGAACGGCAAGCCGATGCCGGCGGTGGTCGCGGCGATGCAGCTCGGCGGCGCCGACGAGATCTACACGCTCGGCGGCGTGCAGGCGATCGGTGCATTCGCGATCGGGACAGCAAGCATCAGGCCGGTGACGATGGTCGTGGGGCCGGGCAACGCCTTCGTCGCGGAAGCAAAGCGGCAGCTTTTCGGACGCATCGGCATCGACCTGATCGCCGGCCCGACTGAAACGCTCGTCATTGCCGACGACACGGTGGACGCCGAGCTGTGTGCGACCGACCTGCTGGGTCAGGCCGAGCATGGCTACAAC
>JANOKQ010000138.1:0-10123 GCA_031419375.1 Acidimicrobiaceae bacterium | reverse complement strand
CGAAAAGGGCGAGCTGCTGTTCCCGGCGATCAACGTCAACGACTCGGTCACCAAAAGCAAGTTCGACAACCTCTACGGCTGCCGCCACTCGCTCGTCGACGCGATCTGCCGCGCCACCGACGTGATGCTCGCCGGCAAGGTTGCCGTTGTGGCCGGATACGGCGATGTCGGCAAGGGTTGCGCGCAGGCGTTGAAGGGTCAGGGATCGCGTGTGATCGTCGCCGAGATCGACCCGATCAACGCATTGCAGGCGGCTATGGAGGGCTATCAGGTCACCACGATCGACGACGTCGTCAGCACCGCCGACATCTTCGTGTCGGCCACCGGCAACGACCACATCATCACCGCCGAGCACATGGCGGCGATGAAGCACAACGCGATCGTGTGCAACATCGGCCACTTCGACTCCGAGATCGACATGTCCGGCCTGGCCCGCTCGGGCGCAACCCGTGACGAGTTGAAGCCGGGCACCGACCTGTGGACCTTCGATGACGGCCACTCGGTGATCCTGCTGGCCGAGGGTCGCCTCGTGAACCTGGGGTGTGCAACCGGGCACCCGAGCTTCGTGATGAGCTGCTCGTTCAGCAACCAGGTGATTGCTCAGATGGAGCTGTTCAACAACCTCGACAGCTACCCGCTCGGCGTGTACGTGCTGCCCAAGAAGCTCGACGAAAAGGTCGCCAGACTGCACCTCGATGCGCTCGGCGTGAAACTCAGCAAGCTCACCGACGAACAGGCCGAGTACCTCGGCGTCGACCCCGCCGGCCCCTACAAAGCCGACCACTACCGGTACTGATCCGCAGTTTTTCTACTCGGAGCGTTTTCGCGGTGGCAGGGTGAGCGGTGGGAGCAGGACGTGGACGAGGGGGCCGATGGCGACGGTGAAGGCGAGGGTGCCGATGCCGATCGTGCCGCCGAGGAGCGCGCCGATGATCAACACGGTGATCTCGATCATGGTGCGGGCCACGCGCACGCTGAGGCCGCGCGCCTTGAGCCCCATCATGATTCCGTCGCGTGGACCGGTGCCGAGTCCGGCACCGATGTACGCGCCGGAGCCGACGGCGATGGCCAGGATCCCGGCGACGAGGTAGACCGCCCGGATCCACCCGGCGTCCACCTCCGGCACCAACGGCTCGATGACGTTCACGGTGATGCCGATCTCGAGCGCGTTGAGCAGTGTGCCGATGCCTGGCCGCTGCCGCAGGGGGATCCACGCCAGCAGCAAGATCAGCCCGGTGGCGACGATCACGGTGCCGACGGAGACGTCGGTCAGGCGGCTGATGCCCTGATGGAACACATCCCACGGCGCGGCTCCGAGGTTGGCTTCGAGGATGATCGCAATGCCGACACCGAACAGCGCCAGGCCCCCGATGCAGCGGGCCAGCCGATCGGCCCAGTCGGTCGCCGCCGACCGTGGAGCGCCCGTGCACGCGGGAATCGGGACGTCAGCGGAGGCCACGAGCTCAGGTGATATTGAGGAGCGCCCGGCGAACGACCGACATGGCTTCGAATGTGGCCCGATCTATCCGATCGTGCAAGCGCCCGGTGGGGAGGCTACGCATCAAGTCGACGGCGAACACTGCGTCGCCGATCGGGACACGCCACGGAAGCAACACATCGTTGGCGATACCCGTGACCTCCGGTGCAACGAGGACACGACCCGACGCGTGCTCGAATCGACTGTTCGAGATCACCAGTACCCGCCGTCGCCGCTCCTCGTTCAGGTCAGCGAAATGGATGTCACCAGCGTTGATCATTCGATTCCAGCGAATGCCGCATCGACGTCGTCCTCGCCGGCCGCCAGTCGTGCTCGATCCTCGTCGGAGAGAGCAGTACGCCAGGCGATAGCGGCATCGGCCTGTGCCCAGAATCGCGCTGCCTCAAGGAGGTCGAGCGCCTCGACGATCGTGTCTTCGTAGGTGTCCCCACCCAGCGCCCTGATTCGTTCGCGAGTCGCAACGGTCAGTTTGACCGTGGTGGGCTTCACGGTGGCGGGCTTCACGGTGGTCGGCTTCACGGTGGTCGGCTTCATATACTCGAAGTATACCGACCTCGTCGGTGGCGGACAGGCGGGGCGGCCGGAAACCTTGTGGCACCCCCTTGTCATCATCGGGGCATGACGATGATGCGCCTCCATACCCACTCCCAGTCCCGGCACCGGGTCCCGCAGGTGTTCTCCACCCGCTGCGCCGGGTGTAACGAGCCGGGTACCGACCTGTGCGATGCGTGCCGGTTCTCGCTGGCATCGTCACGGCCGGTCGATGTCGGTGACGACGTGCTCGCCGCGCTGGCCTACGAGGGGGTGGCGCGGCGTTCGATCCTGGCGTTGAAGTTCCGCAACCGGCGCACCGTTGCCCGCCATCTCGCCCGGCTGATCGTGGCCCGGCTCGGCGCCGGCGCGTCCGCCCCGCGCGCCGGCGCCGATCGCGGCCGTCAATTCGACGTGGTCACGTGGGCGCCAACCGGCGCCGACCGTGTCCGCTCCCGCGGGTACGACCAGGCCGAGCTGCTCGCGAGGGCAGTCGCCAAGGAGTTGCGCGTGCCGTGTCACCGGCTGCTGTACCGCACCCACGGGGCACCACAGGCGGGTCATAGCCGGGCCGATCGGCTGGTCGGTCCGGGCTTTCGGGGCCGCGCCACGCGCCGCCCGTTGCGCGTGCTCGTCGTCGATGATGTGATCACCACGGGGGCGACGTTGCGTCGCGCTGGCGATGCATTGCGGTTGGCCGGCGTCGAAGCGGTCACCCTTGTCGCCGTCGCTGCGGCGCCCGATCGGGTGGTATCGCTGGTGTCGTCTCATGCCGCTTCGCGTCTCGCTGCCGCCAGTTGACACGGCGCGTCACAGGGGTGCCGGTAGGCTCGAAACCGCATGAAACTGCTCGACCGCATCCTTCGCGCTGGCGAAGGAAAGAAGCTCAAGGCCCTCCAAGGCCTGGTGCCACACATCAACGAACTCGAAGCGGGCATCCACGCGCTCGACGATGCCGCACTGCGGGCCAAGACCGCAGAGTTCCGCGGTCGGCTTGAGCGCGGCGAGGATCTCGACGACGTGCTCGTCGAGGCCTTTGCGGTCATGCGCGAGGCGTCGATTCGGGTCACCGGTATGCGCCACTTCGACGTGCAGCTGATGGGCGGGGCGGCACTGCACTTCGGCTGGGTGGCCGAGATGAAGACCGGTGAGGGCAAGACCCTCGTCAGCACGCTGCCCGCGTACCTCAACGGCCTCGGCGGCAAGGGTGTCCACCTCGTCACGGTCAACGACTACCTGGCCAAGCGCGACGCCGAGAACATGGGCCGCATCCACCGCTGGCTCGGCCTCGATGTCGGCCTGATCATCCCCGGGTTCAAGGACCGCCCGGCCGACAAGCGCCTCAACTACGCCTGCGACATCACCTACGCCACCAACAACGAAGTCGGCTTCGATTACCTCCGCGACAACATGGCTGCCACCCTCGCCGACAAGGTGCAGCGCGGGCACAACTTCGCGATCGTCGACGAGGTCGACTCGATCCTCATCGACGAGGCCCGCACCCCGCTGATCATCAGTGGCCGCCTGGCCGACGCGGCCAAGCTCTACTACCGCTTCGCCAGCGTCGTCCGTTCGCTGAAGCGCGACGAGCACTACGAGGTGGAAGAGGACAAGCGTGTCGTCGTGCCGCTCGAAGCCGGCATTGAAAAGGTCGAGCAGGTACTCGGTATCGAGAACCTCTACGACGAGGTGCAGCAGAACCTGGTCCACCAGCTGTCGGTGGCGTTGAAGGCCAAGGAGCTGTACAAGCGCGACTAGGATTACATCATCGCCAACGGTGAGGTGAAGATCGTCGACGAGTTCACCGGCCGAGTGCTGGAGGGCCGCCGCTGGAGTGAGGGCATCCACCAGGCCGTCGAGGCCAAAGAGGGCGTCAAGATCAAAGAGGAGAACCAGACCCTCGCCACCGTCACGTTGCAGAACTACTTCCGCATGTACGACAAGCTCGCCGGAATGACTGGCACCGCCCAGACCGAGGCAGCCGAGCTGATGAACACCTACGGCCTTGCTGTGGTGCCGATCCCCACCAACATGCCGATGATCCGCGCCGACCAGGCTGACCTGATCTACAAGGGCGAAGACGGCAAGTTTGGCGCTGTCGTCGATGACATCGCCGAGAAGTTCGAAAAGGGTCAGCCGGTGCTGGTCGGCACGATCAGCGTCGAAAAGAGCGAGCGGCTGTCACGGATGCTCACCAAGCGGGGCATCGACCACGAGGTGCTCAACGCCAAGCAGCACACCCGCGAAGCCGTGGTGGTCGCCCAGGCCGGCCGGCTGCACGCCGTCACCGTGGCCACCAACATGGCCGGCCGTGGTGTCGACATCCAGCTTGGCGGCAACCCAGAAGGCCTCGCCCGCCACGACGTCCTCAAAGACGGTCACGCCCCCGAGGTTCTCGTCGACGAGTTCGAGCTGCCCTCGGTGCGTACCGAAGAGTACGACGCGGCTCGCATTGCGGCGCTGGCCCGCTACGACGAACTGCTCGCTGCGTACAAGGCCACCTGCGGCGCCGAAGGTGATGACGTGCGCAACCTCGGCGGGTTGTACGTGCTTGGCACCGAACGCCACGACAGTCGCCGCATCGACAACCAGTTGCGTGGTCGCTCCGGCCGTCAGGGCGACCCCGGCGAAAGTCGCTTCTACCTCAGCCTCGACGACGAGTTGATGCGCCTGTTTGCCACCGGGGCATTGAGCTGGGTGATGGGCAGGGCGTTGCCCGACGACGAGGCGATCGAAGCCAAGATGGTGACCAAGGCCATCGAACGGGCGCAGAGCACCGTCGAGCAGCGCAACGGCGAGGTGCGCAAGAACGTGCTCAAGTACGACGAGGTGATGAACGAGCAGCGCAAGGTGATCTACCAACGCCGCGACCAGATCCTCAACGGTGCCGACTTGAAGTCGGCGGCGATGGAGTACCTCGCCGAAGCGATCGACGCATTGCTGGAAAGCCACTGCGCCAGCGCAGCCGACGACGAGTGGGATCTCGACGGCCTGGCCAAGGAGTTGAAGACGTTCTGGCCGAGCGATGTCTCCCTCGAAGCGCTCGACCGGTGCGGTTCGACCAACAAGATGTACGACCTGATCATGGCCGACGCCTCGGCGTACTACGAAAAGCGCGAGGCCGAACTCGGCGAGGTGGTGATGCGCGATGTCGAGCGGCAGGTGATGCTGCGGATCATCGACCAGCGCTGGCGTGAGCACCTCGATGAGATGGACTACCTACAGGAGGGCATCAACCTGCGCGCCGTCGGCCAGAAAGACCCGCTGACCGAGTGGCAGCGTGAGGGTTTCGAGATGTTCGGCTCGCTGATGAAGGGCATCGCCCAAGACTTCGTCAAGTACGTCATGCACGTCCAGGTGGTGCGCCAGCAGGAGTCTGCCCCGGTCGTGCAGAACGTGCAGCAGAGCTCCAGCGACGACGACACCGCCAGTGGCTTCGCAACGGCCGCTCAGGCGGCCGCAGCCTCCGGTGAGATCTCTCCCGAGGTGGCAGCCACTGCCGCAGCGCCGGCACCGGTCAAGCAGCAGACCGTGGTCAAAGACGAGTGGGCCAAGACCCCGCGCAACGCGATGTGCCCGTGCGGCAGCGGCAAGAAGTTCAAGATGTGCCACGGCGCCACACCGTGAGGCGCCCGGCACCGCATGCGTGATTTCACCGACGAGCTGAAAGAACTGCGCCGCCGCCTCGGCGAAGCCCACGGGTACCTCAAGATCGAACCGAACCGGGTTCGGTTGGTCGAACTCGAAGTTGAAGTCGGACGCCCCGATCTGTGGGACGACCAAGAGTTCGCCAAAAAGCTCAACGCCGACTACGCCAACGTCAAAGCCGACATCGACACCTACGACGAGCTCGACTCGGCGCTCGCCGACGCCGACCTGTTGCACGACATGGCCCGCGAGCTCGACGACGAGACCCAGGAACCCGACATCGTCGCCGCCTGCGCGCACATCGCCGCGGCGCTCAACGCGCTCGATCTGCGCAGTCTGTTCACCGGCGAACACGACGAGGCCGACTGCATCGTCCAGATCAACGCCAAAGACGGTGGAGTCGACGCCCAGGACTGGAGCGAGATGCTCATGCGGATGTACACCCGCTGGGCGGAACGTCGTGGGTTCGCGCTCGAGGTCGACGCGATCAGCCAAGGGACCGAGGCCGGCATTCTGTCGGCCGAGTTCACCCTCACCGGCCGCTACGCGTACGGGCTGATGACCGCCGAGCGGGGCACGCACCGGTTGGTGCGGATCAGTCCGTTCGACAACCAGGGCCGCCGCCAGACCAGCTTCGCGTCGGTGCAGGTGTGGCCGGTGCTCGACAACCCCGATGCTGAGGTGAACGACAGCGACATCCGCATGGAGGTGTTCCGCGCCAGCGGTGCCGGTGGTCAGCACGTCAACAAGACGTCGTCGGCTGTGCGCCTGATTCACGAGCCGACCGGGTTGGTGGCCTCGAGCCAGGAAGAGCGCAGCCAGCTACAGAACCGGGAAAAGGCAATGAACCGGTTACGCACCATGATCGCCGCGAAGGTCGAAGAGGAGCGTGAAGCCGAACTCGACCGGATCGCCGGCCGTCAGGCCCAGGTTGGTTGGGGCAGCCAGATCCGCTCGTATGTGTTGCAGCCCTACCAGATGGTCAAGGACCTGCGCACCGAGGTGGAATCGAGCCAGGTTGCGGTGGTGCTCGACGGCGATATCGATTCCTTCGTCGAGGGCTACCTGCGCTGGCGACGCCGTGAAGCCGACGACGCGAACTAGGTTCTGACAACGAATGATCAAGCTCGAAAACGTCACCAAGAGCTACAGCACCGAGGTCACCGCACTTCGCGATGCCAGCTTCGACGTCGCCAAGGCCGAGTTCGTGTTCCTCGTGGGCCCATCCGGCTCGGGCAAGAGCACGTTGCTGCGGTTGATGAACCGCGAGGAGCGGCCCGAGAAGGGCGCGGTGTGGGTGGCCGGTCGCAACATCAATGACATGCCCGACGCCAAGGTGCCGTACCTGCGCCGCAACATCGGCAACATCTTCCAGGACTACAAGCTGCTGTCCAACAAGACCGTGTTCGAGAACGTCGCGTTTGCACTCGAGGTGATCGGGAGACCCAAGCACGTCATCCGCCAGCAGGTACCGCAGGTCCTCGACCTGGTGGCGCTGTCGGGCAAGCAGGAGCGCTTCCCCCATCAGCTCAGCGGTGGCGAACAGCAGCGGGTGTCGATCGCCCGGGCGTTCGTCAACCGGCCGCTGATCCTGCTCGCCGACGAGCCGACGGGCAACCTCGACCCCGGTACCGGCGAAGGCATCATGCGCCTGCTCGACCGGATCAACAAGACCGGCACCACGGTGGTGATGGCCACCCACGACCAGCGCGTGGTCAACATGATGCGCCGCCGGGTGATCCAACTCGACCGCGGCATCATCGTGCGCGACCAGGCCAGAGGTGTCTATGAGTAGCGGCACCTGCCGAGAAGGATTGGTGCGATGTTTCCGCGGCTGAGCTACACGTTCCGAGAGATGTGGGCGAGCCTGCGCCGCAACCTCACCCTGACCGCCGCAGCGGTGATCACCTCGTCGGTGTCGTTGCTGTTGTTCGGGCTCACCCTGTTGATCCAGGAGGGCTTCGACAACCAGCTTGCCAAGTGGTCCGGTGGCGTCGAGCTGATCGTCTACCTCAAACCCGAGGCGTCTCCCGAACAGGTTGCGCTCGTCCGGAGCGCGCTCGAAGGGACCCCGGACGTCATCGATATCAGCCAGTTGGAGTACCTCGACGTCGACCAGTCCTTTGCCGAGGCGCAACGACTGTTCGCTGCCGATCCCGAGATGCGCCAGCTGCTCACCCTGGAGAACATCCCGACCCAGTTCAAGGTGGTGCCCACTGAGGATGCAACACCCGAGCTACTCACCCAGCTGGCCGCTGGGTACCGGTTGTTGCCGGGGGTGTACCGAACCGCGTTCCCCAGCGACGAGATCGAGGTGCTGGCCACACTGCGCGGCTTCATCGGACTACGGCTGTACCTGATCACCGGGTTCTTGCTGGTTTCTGCGGTGCTGTTGATCTGGAACACGATCCGTACGGCGATGTTTGCCCGCCGGCGTGAGATCGAGGTGATGAAGTTGGTAGGCGCGACGAACTGGTTCATCCGCTTGCCGTTCATGCTCGAGGGGCTGCTGCAGGGCCTCGCCGGCGGCGTGCTCGCTAGCGGGGCGATGCTGTTGATGAACGCGAACTGGACCAGCGGGGTGGAGGGCTTCCCGTCTGATTCCGGCTTCGGCGCCTTCGTCGTGACGGGGTCGTACCCGATGTGGATCGTGTTGTGGATCGTGGTGCTCGGCATGCTCGTCGGCGCGATTGGTTCGGGCACGGCCGCATCACGCTTCCTCGACGTCTGACACCAGCCGCCGGTCGGTTAGCTTCGGCCGCATGGAGCACACACAGATCACCTATGCCGTCGATGATGGCATCGCCACCATCACCCTCAACCGGCCGGAGCGGTTGAACGCGTTCACCAACACGATGATGCGCGAACTGCTCGACGCGTTCGACCGGGTCGATGCCGACGATGAGGTGCGCGTCGTCATCGTCACCGGGGCCGGGCGGGGGTTCTGCGCCGGCGCCGACCTGAGCGGCGGGGGAGAGACGTTCGCCGCCGGTGGCAGCGACGAGCGCACCGACGTGCCGGGTGTACCTCGCGACGGCGGTGGCCTCGTCTCGCTGCGGATCTTCGAGTGCCTGAAGCCGGTGATCGGGGCGATCAACGGTCCTGCCGTTGGCGTCGGCGTGACGATGACGTTGCCGATGGACATCCGCATTGCCAGCGATCGCGCCAAGTTCGGGTTCGTGTTCGCCCGGCGCGGCATCGTTCCCGAAGCATGTTCGTCGTGGTTCTTGCCCCGACTGGTGGGCATCAGCCAGGCTGCGGAGTGGTGCTACTCGGGCAGGGTGTTCGGTGCCGACGAGGCCCGCGACGGTCGATTGGTTCGCAGCGTTCATGCTCCCGACGAACTGCTGCCCGCCGCGCACGCCATTGCCAGGGAGATCGCCGACAACACCTCGGCGGTCTCGGTGGCCCTCAGCCGCCAGTTGCTGTGGCGGATGATGGGCGCAGCGCATCCGATGGAGGCACATCGCGCCGATTCGCGAGGTATCGCCGAGCGCGGCCGCAGCGACGATTCACGAGAAGGGGTCACCAGCTTCCTCGAGAAGCGGCCGGCCGTTTTCCCGATGAAGGTGAGCGACGGCCTGCCCGACCTCTTCCCCCGTTGGGATCCTCCAAAGTTCTTGTAAAGGTCACCACGGTCCGTCCCGATACAACATGCGTAACGGGCGGGCGGGGAAGAACCTTCGACAGCGCAGCGTTACGCGACCCAGTCGAAAGGACCCTGTGATGAACGTAATGACCGGTGATGTGATCGAGATCGATGTCGACGGTGGCTCCGTCAGCGCCCTGGTGCTGCTGGCGACACCGGAGGCCGTGATCCTCGATCCGTGCGACGGATCGACTCCGCTCGTGTTCCGCCCGGAAGATCTTCGCGCTGTGCGAATCTTCGACGGCGCCAACGCCTGACCGGTACCTCGCCTGCCCGGCATGCCCGGCTGGGCGTGGTATCGCGGCCCGTAGCATTGCGGTCATGAGTGACCAGGCTGGTTCCGACACCCCGGTCTCGCTGTTCGACCACGTTGGCGGCGTCGGATTCTTCGAGCGTCTGGTCGATACATTTTACGCTGGCGTGGCAACCGATGACGTACTGCTGCCGCTCTATCCGGAGCAGCCAGACCTCACCGGTGCTCGCCATCGGCTGACGCTGTTCCTCATCCAGTACTGGGGCGGCCCGACCACCTACGACGACGAGCGCGGGCACCCGCGGCTGCGGATGCGGCACATGCCGTTCCGGCTCGGTCCGCTCGAGCGTGACCGGTGGTTGCACCACATGACCAACGCCGTCGATCACGTCACCGACGACGAAGCTGTTCGGGCCACGTTGCTCGGCTACTTCGTGCCGTCGGCCGAACATTTACGCAACGACACCGGCCTGCCGATCTCGGTGAAGAACCCCCACGCCTGAGCAGTTTGGGTCGCAGATCTCGGGCTCAGGGCTCAGGGCTC
>JANOKQ010000137.1:0-4196 GCA_031419375.1 Acidimicrobiaceae bacterium | reverse complement strand
TCGCGACCCAGATTGCGCCTGACGCGTCGAGGCAGATCCCGTCGGGGGAGCGGCCGCCGAGATCGGCCCACACCCGCCGGTTGGTCAGTGTCGCGTCGGCTGCGATGTCGAACGCGGTGAGCCGGCGGCCCATCGATTCGGCGACGACGATCGTGGTCCCGTCGGGCGTGATGACCATTCCGTTCGGGAACAGCAAGTCGCTCGCGGCGACGGACACCTCACCGTCGGCCGACACGAGGGCGAGTGCGGCGGGGCACTTCACCGAAAAGTCACCGGTCCTCTCGGCAGTGTGCAGATCGAAGCCGAAGTTGCCGACGTAGGCCCGGCCCTGTCGATCAACGATCATGTCGTTGCAGTGCCATGTGGCGACGCTGTTGAGATCAGCGTGGGGCGCCAAGCGCTCGCCGTCGTAGCGCAGGACCTTGCGGTCGAGCATCGACACGATCAGCAGCGTTCCGTCGGGCATGAAGCCGAGCCCGCTCGGCTGGCCGGAGATCTCGACCTCGATCCGGACATCACCGTCGAGGCCCACCGACTTCACCGCATGGTCGTACATGTCGCTGAACCACAGCCGCCCGTCATGCCAACGTGGGCCCTCCGCGAAACGCAGCCCCTCGGCCAAGTTTGTGGTGTTACTCATGGTTGTCCTCCCTCGTCTCCCGGGTAGTCCACCCGGGCACCGTCCACCGCGTGAACCACCCACGCCGGCCGCGATCCTCCGAGGTCGACCGCGCCGGGCTCGGTCATCGCCACAACACAGCCGCCGAAGCCGCCGCCGGTCATGCGCGCGCCGTACACGCCCGGCATCGCCGCGAGCTCGGCCACCGCTGCGTCCATCTGCGGTGTGGAGGTTTCGTACAGGTCGCGCAGGCTTGCGTGGCTGGCGACCATCAACTTCCCCGCAACCTCGAGGTCGTGGGTACGCATCGCCGCAGCGAAGTCGCGGACGCGCTGGTTCTCCGCGACCACATGCTCGGCCCGGCGGCGGATGAGCGCGTCGCGAATGCCAGCAACGTCGGCCGTGGCCGCGTGGCGTAACGGGCCGATCTCGTGCTCGGCCAGCGCGCATTCGGCCACGCGATCGGCGTAGGCAGAACCGACGAGAGTGCGGTGGGCGACGAAGATCACCACTACGTCGATGTCGTCGGGGAGCGGCACCGGATCGACCGTCAACTCGCCGCAGTCGATCAGCAGCGCATGCCCGGCCACCCCACTCACGATGCTCAACTGGTCCATGATCCCCGTCGGCACACCCGACGCCCGGTTCTCGGCCCGCTGCGTCAGCTTGGCCAGTTCCACCGTGCTGCCCTCGAACCCGAGCGCCAACGCCACCGCAACCTGCAGCGCGTGGCTGCTCGACATGCCGCCGCCGATCGGGATCGTGGTGGTGACGGTGCCGGTGAGACCGAACGACGGCCGCATTTCCGCCACCACCCCGGCCACGTATCGCCCCCACGACGGAGTGACCGTGGTCGGGTCGTCGATGCGCAGTGCCAGTGACACCGGGTGGGGTTCGTCGGCCGACACGAGTTCGATCCGCGCAGCCGTGGTGCCACGCTCGAAGTGGATGTCGGTGAACCGGTCGATGGCCAGCGGGAACACAAGCCCGCCGGTGTAGTCGGTGTGGTCGCCGATCAGGTTGACCCGGCCAGGGGCGCGGGCGACGCCAGTCGTCATGCCCCTCGTCACGCCGGTCGTCACGAAAGCTGCAGGGAGACGCTCAGGCGCTCGATCGCTTCGAGGTCGAACGGGGCCCGCAGGGCGATGTTCACCTGGTGCGCGCCGGCATCGACGTAGCTGCCGATGGTCTCGAGCACCTGTTCGTCGCTACCCGTCAGCACACCGGGGCGGACGAACTCAGCGATCGCCCCGAACTGCTGCTGCAGGCTCTCCTCGGTGAACGCCAGGCCGACGTTGATCGCCCGCTTCACCTCCGCAGGGTCGCGGCCGACGGTTGCGCAGTGGTCGTCGAGCACGCCATTCTTGCGGGCGAACTCGGCGGCGGAGATGAACGGCACGTTCCACCCGTCGGCGTACTTGGCGGCAATCTTCAACGTGCGCTTCTCGCCTCCGCCTCCGATCCACACCGGGATCTTCGCCTGCACCGGCCGCGGCTCGTTGCGTGCCTCGGTGAAGGTGAAGTGGGTGCCAGCGAAGTTCGTCACCTCATCGTGCAACAAGCTGCGAATGACCTGGACACCCTCCTCGAGCTGATCGAGGCGCTCCCTGGCTGGCGGGAATGGGATGCCGTACGCGTTGTACTCGACCAGCGCCCACCCGGCCCCGATGCCCATGTCGGCCCGGCCGCCGGAGAGCTGATCGATCGCCGTGATCGCCTTGGCCAGCACGGCCGGGTGGCGGTAGCCGATCGAGTACACCAGCGACCCGCACCGCACCCGGTTGGTGGTGCAGGCCAACGCGGCGTGCATCGCCACGGCTTCGAGACAGGCCGCGTCGTCGGGGCGGCCGGTGGCTCCGTAGAAGTGATCCCAGATCGAGATCCAGCCGTAGCCGAGATCCTCGATCCGTCGCCACACCGAGCACAACTCGTCGGCGGTGGTGTGTTGTAGGCCGGTGTGGACTCCGAAGACGGTCATGCTGCGACGGTAGTCTGCGCCGATGCCCCGAGCGACTGTCCCGACCACTGGTATCGAGATCGAATACGAGACGTTCGGTTCGCCCGACGATCCGGCGTTGTTGATGGTGATGGGCTTCACCGCCCAACTGATCGTGTGGCCAGAGGGCTTCTGCAAAATGTTCGCCGACGCGGGACTGTTCGTCATCCGCTACGACAACCGTGACTGCGGGTTGTCGACCAAGCTCGATGGGGTGTCGGTCGACCCGATGGCTGTGATCGCTGCGTGGGCGTCCGGTCAGCCGACACCGGCGGTCCCGTACACGCTGAGCGAGATGGCTGCCGATGGCATCGGTCTACTCGACCACCTCGGTATCGAACGGGCCCATGTGATCGGTGCGTCGATGGGCGGGATGATCGCCCAAACCTTGGCCATCGAGTATCCGTCGCGATGCCAGAGCCTGATCTCGGTGATGAGCGCAGTCGGCGAGGCCGGCAACGGCCAGTCGACACCCGAGGCGGCTGCAGTGCTGCTCGCCCCGCCGCCGTTCGACCGCGACGGCTACATCGCCGCAGCGACGAACTCGATGATCTGGCAGTCGGTCAAGTACCGCGACGCAGACCTCGCCAAGGCGAACGCGGCGGCATCGTACGACCGTTCGTTCTACCCGGAAGGCGCCACCCGCCAGCTCAGCGCGATCTATGCCAGCGGCGCCCGCACTGTAGGGCTGTCCGCGCTGAAGGTGCCGACGCTCGTCATCCACGGGCGCGACGACACCCTGATCACCCCGAGCGGCGGGACGCGCACCGCCGAGCTGATCGACGGCGCCAACCTGTTGCTCGTCGCCGACATGGGTCACGACCTCCCCGAGCAGGTGTGGCCGGTCCTCGTCGACGCCGTCGTGTCGCACGCCCGCCGCGCTGGGTAGCCCTTTCCGGCTCGTGGGATGACGATCGCCGAGTGCGGTCGTGCTACGAATTCAGTCATGCCTGGACCTCTCACCGGATACAAGATCGTCGAGTTGGCTGGCATCGGCCCCGGCCCCTTCGCGGCAATGATGCTGGCCGACATGGGCGCTGAAGTGGTGCGCATCGAGCGCGCTCAAGCGGTGCGCGGTCCGGCACCAGATACCCCCCACTACGACGTGATGCTCCGCGGCCGGCGCAACCTGGCCCTCGACTTGAAGCACCCCGACGGGGTGTCCACGCTGCTTGATCTTGTCGAGCGCGCCGACGGTCTGATCGAGGGTTTCCGTCCTGGCGTGATGGAACGCCTCGGCATTGGCCCCGATGTGTGCATGGCCCGCAACCCGAAGCTGGTGTTCGGGCGCATGACGGGCTGGGGCCAGGAGGGGCCGATGGCCCAGGCGGCCGGTCACGACATCAATTACATCGCGCTCGCCGGCGCCCTCGAGCCGATCGGGCGCAAGGGTCAGAAGCCGACGCCGCCCCTCAATCTCGTCGGCGATTTTGGCGGCGGCGGCATGCTGCTCGCGTTCGGGATCGCAGCGGCCCTGGTCGAACGGGCGAGCTCGGGGAAGGGGCAGGTGATCGATGCGGCGATGGTGGACGGCGCCTCGACCTTGATGGGATTCTTCCATGGGATGGCCGCGATGGGCGG
>JANOKQ010000136.1:0-2440 GCA_031419375.1 Acidimicrobiaceae bacterium | reverse complement strand
GAGATGGCACGTTCTCACCAGCCAACTCGTGCAGCTCCCGCAGCGATTGAGAGGCCGATCCGCAACGCGCTCGCCAGCCCACTGATCCGCCGCTACACCGCCGCCTACCTCGCCGCCACGATGGCCGAATGGACGATGTTCATCGGCACGCTGGTCTACGCGTTCGACCGCGGTGGACCCAGCGCCGCTGGCATCACGTCGATTGTGATGCTGACGCCGTTCGCAATCGTTTCGCCATACGCCGGACGGACCGTCGACCGGTACCGGCCCAATGTTGTGCGGCTCCTCGCCAACGTCGTGCAGACCGGTGGTCTCGCGTTCTCGGCGATCTCCGCCAGCGTTGGGGCGTCGGTCGCCGTGGTCGTGGCTGGAGCACTCGTCGCCGTCGCCGCAACGACCCTGTTGCGTCCGGCATGCGCTGTGTTGGCGCCGTCAATGGCGCGCTCGACGCGCGAGCTCGCTGCCCTCAACGTGCTCGCGGCGTACTGCGACAACGCCAGCGTGTTCCTGGGCCCGCTCCTGGCCACCGTGCTCTTAGCCGTCTCCGGACCCGCGCTGGTCCTCGCTGGCTGCGCGGCACTTACGTTGTTTAGCGCGGCTGTGACGCTCCGGGATGCGCTGAAGGACCGAGACGTCCCACGGCCACAGCGTACGGAAGCCCCGTTGAGCGCGGCTCGACTGGTGTGGCACAGCGTTGCTGCCTTGAGTCGACGCCCCGGTGCAACCGGGGTGCTCGCCCTCGCCAGCGGCCAGCACATCCTCGTCGGAGCGTTGGAACTCATACTGGTCGTACTGGCCAATGACGTGCTGGCCCTCGGGCCATCGGGTACGGGATTGTTAGCGACATCGGTCGGGGTCGGCGCAGTCGTGTGTGCCCTCACCGCCACGACGTTCAGCCGCCGGGCCAGGCTGGCACCGCTGATGGTTGGCGCCTGCGCGGCGATATCTGTCGTTTCGATCGTGCTCGGTGCGCTGCCATCGCTGTACATCGCCCTCATCGGGTTACCCATCCTCGGATTCAGTCGATCGCTGCTCAACCTCACCAGCCGGAGCCTCCTGCAACGGTCGTCGCCTCCGGAAGCGCTCGGCTCACTGTTCGCGGTGCTCGAAATGTTCACCGGCGTCGGGATGCTGCTCGGATCAATCGTGGCCAAGGTGCTCATCAGCGCGGGAGGGGCCGATGCCGCGTTCGTTGGGGTTGCTGTGTTTTTCGCCGTGCTGTTGTTGATCACGTGGAGCTCGTTGCGAGTAGCCGACGACTCCGCCGACATACCGATTGTGGCGATCAACCTGTTGCGGTCGATGCCGTTGCTCGCCCCGCTGCCGTCGTTGGTGTTGGAATCCATTGCCCGCGGCGCAGACGAGGTCGCCGTTACCGCGGGCCAGGTCGTGGTCACCGAGGGCGATGTCGGCGATCACTTCTACGCGGTCGCTGACGGAAGCTTCGATGTCACCATCTGCGGCGTTCGTGTCGCGACGATCGAACGCGGCGGCAGCTTCGGTGAGATTGCCTTGCTCAGCGATGTCCCCCGCACCGCGACCGTCACCGCCGGCTGCGCCGGGCTGCTGCTCGGCATCGGCCGCGAGCCGTTCCTCACCGCAGTCACCGGCAGCGACGCCTGTCACCGGGCCGCGTGGGGGCAGATCCGCTCCCTACCAGTCGGCGCAACCCTGACCCAACCCGATTTCAGTACCGCTGCCGCTGACCTACCGTGACAGTGAGGTCAGCCCAGCGGATCATCCGGCGCGGCGGGCACCTCTGGTGTTGCGGCCTCGGGTGAGTTGCTTCTTGCCTTCGATGAAGTCGACCAGCACGTAGTCGCCGAGCGTCTCGGGTGTGGTGAAGAACGCCCGGCCGCGGTTGATCGAGGTGAGCTTTTCGATGAACGAGGTCAGCGACGAATCGGCATCGAGCATGAACGTGTTGATGCGGATGTTGTCGCGGGTGCAGCGAACCACTTCGCGCAGCGTGGCTTCCACTGTTTCGCGAACCGGCGGGTAGTTGAAGAACACATCGCCGCGCGCGGTGACGTGCGCCGTCGGTTCGCCGTCGGTGATCATGATGATCTGCTTGGTGCCGGTCTGCTTCGCCAGTAACTGCCGGGCGAGCACGAAGCCGTGCTGCATGTTGGTGCCATACACGAAGTCCCAACTCACCTCCGGGAGCTGGGCTGCGGTGAGGATGCGGGCGGTCTCACTGAAACCGACGATGCCCATGTAGTCACGGGGGAACTGCGAGGTGATCAACGAGTGCAGCGCCATCGTCACCTTCTTGGCCGGCAAGAAGTTGTCGCGCATCGGCATGCTGAGCGACAGGTCGAGCATCAGCACTGTCGACGACCGGGTGGTGTGCTCGGTCAGCTCGACTTCGAAGTCGTCGGGTGAGAGTTGCACTGGTGTGCCGCTGCGTTCGGGGTTACCGGCGTTACGCCGCACCGCG
>JANOKQ010000135.1:0-5828 GCA_031419375.1 Acidimicrobiaceae bacterium | reverse complement strand
GTCAACAAGATCCGTGGCACGTTCAAGTCGGCCGCCGTCAAGGCCCCCGGCTTCGGAGAGCGTCGTAAGGCGATGCTGCAGGACTTGGCCATCCTCACCGGTGGCCAGGTGATCAGCGAGGAAGTCGGCCTCAAGCTGGAGAACACCACGCTGGATCTGCTGGGCCACGCCAAGCGCATCATCATCACCAAGGACGAGACCACGGTGATCGAGGGCGGTGGCTCCGAGGACGACATCAAGGGCCGCATCAACCAGATCAAGGCCGAGATCGACAACACCGACAGCGACTGGGACCGCGAGAAGCTGCAAGAGCGTCTCGCCAAGCTGGCCGGCGGCGTTGCCGTCATCAAGGTCGGCGCCGCCACCGAGGTGGAGCTGAAGGAAAAGAAGCACCGCATCGAAGACGCCGTCTCGGCTACCCGGGCAGCGATCGAAGAAGGCGTTGTCGCCGGTGGCGGCGTGGCACTCGTTCGTGCCCGCAGCGCTGTCGCCGACGTCGTCGCTTCGCTCACCGGTGACGAAGCTACCGGTGCCCGCACCGTGTGGGAAGCCCTCGTGGCCCCGTGTCGGCTCATCGCCGACAACGCCGGCCTTGAAGGCGCCGTCACCACCCAGCAGGTCGAGGCCGCTTCCGGCTCGATGGGCCTCAATGCGGCAACCGGTGAGATGGTCGACCTGTTCAAGGCCGGCATCATCGATCCGGCCAAGGTCACCCGGGCGGCGCTGCAGAACGCAGCCTCGATCGCGGCCTTGGTACTCACCACCGAATGCCTCATCGCCGACAAGCCCGAAAAGAAGGCACCGGCAATGCCGGGCGGCGGTATGGGCGGTATGGGCGGTATGGGTGGCATGGGAATGATGTAAAGCCCGTCGGCACTTGTGCCGATGACTCCCCGAATGACAGCTCCGGTGCTGCCCCTGTGGCCGCCGGGGCTGTCGGCTTTTTCGGACCAGATCGTTGGGGAGTACCGGCCGACTCGGCGCGCCGACCGTTATCGTGGGTTTGTGCCACGCTCGACTCCCGCATCGAACGCGACCGCACATGCTGCAGCTCGGGCCGCCGATCAGGCCGCTGGGAAACGTCCGTTCTGGATGCACCAACTCGTCGAGTACGTCCTCGGCGGGCTGTTGGTCGCGCAGGGCTTGCAGAGCCCTGAACCGGTGCTGCCATCGGCCGCAGGCGCGCTGATCATGCTCAACGCGGCCATTGCCCGCGGCCCGTGGTCGGCGTTCCGGTGGGTGAGCAGATCGATGCACCGCAGCCTCGACGTCGTGGTCATCGCCGCGGTGGTGGTGATGGCGGTGCAGCCGGTCGTAGCCGTCGATGCCACCGGCCGCATCGTGATGGCCGGCATCGCGTTCGTGCACGCGTTCGTGTGGAGACAGAGCAGCTTCACCGAGAAGATCAGGACCCGGGCGCCGATCTCTGCCGCAGATGGCCGCGGGGTCGAGATCGGTCGCCTTGCCGGCCGCGCCGTCGGCGACGGCATCAACGCCGCCAAGCGGTTCAAGAAGTAGGAGCCCGCCACCAACGTCGCGGCGCGGCGTTAGCCTCACGCCTCATGGCGTTCGATATCCCCGCTCCCGACCTCACCAAGCTCATCGCTGCGTGGGACGAATGGGAGCGCGGTGGCGAAGCGCCCGGCAAGGTGCTGTCGAAGTTGAAGACCGCAGGGTTACCAGCGGTCCTCGCCCAGCTTCGCGACAGCGGCTGGACGCCAACGTCGGACTGACTGGTGCAGGCTGCGGAACCTGGTCGCCGTCCGGGCGGCGCACAGTTCATCCCCCGGCCCGACCTGTGGCGACCCGGTGCCCCGGCGCCCTGGGCGTCACCACACGGCGGCCCGACCCCCGGAGTCACCGTCGACGCGCTCGTCAATGCGGTCGCGGCCACACCGGGGAAGGCGACGCCGCCGCCGTTCCCAAACGCACGGCATGCGGCAGTGTTGGTGGTGCTGCATCAGGGTGACGATGGGGCCGAGGCGTTGTTCACCCGACGTGCCCCGCACCTGCGGACCCACCGCGGCGAGGTCAGTTTTCCGGGAGGCCGGCTCGATCCTGGCGAGAGCGCCGTCGATGCTGCCTTACGCGAAGCATGGGAGGAGGTGGCGCTCGACCCGGCAGCGGTGACGGTCCACGGCGAGCTCGACCACCTGTGGACGGTGGTGAGCGGCAACCACATCGTGCCGGTGGTGGCATCGGTGCAGGCGCGACCCGAGTTGCAACCTCATGCTGACGAGGTGGACCGCATCCTGTGGGTGTCGCTCGCCGAGCTGGCCCGTGCCGATACGTTCCGCGAGGAGCGGTGGGGCGCTGAGCCGTCGGAGTGGCCGATCTTCTTCTTCGAGCTCGACGACGAGACGATCTGGGGCGCAACGGCGCGGATTGTGCACCAGCTGCTCCGGCTCGCCCATGGACTGGACGGGCCGGAGCCGCTGGCGTGGTGACGCCGGCCGAGGTGACCGGCGTTTCGTTGCTACAGCCCGCCCGCTACCCCGCCTGCTACCCGGACTGCGTAGTAGTACGTCTCGGCCCACGCCGAGCATGTGGGCTGGTCGTACCACGGTCGCGACGCGCAGTGCTGACGCATATCGGTACGGAACCGGGAGTCGACCCGAGACCGACTGGTCACGTTCCAGTACGTCGCGCCGCTGCCGTAGCGCCGTTCCAGCAGTTGCAGGTTGCGGTACCCGAAGTCGTGCCGACGACACGATGCCCGGAAATCGAACGTGCGCCCGGTGCTGCCGACGAGCGGCGCCGAGCACAAATCGCTCGACCAGTCGAACCACGCATCGCCGCTGCGCGACGCATCAAGGAACGATGCCATCGACACTCCATAGAGGAGGTGTTCGACGGTTGCCAGATCGGTGCCGGCCGAGCGAACGACGCTCGGTGACTGAATGGCGAGGCCGGCGGATGCCGACGACAGGACGGTCAGGAAACTCGTGACCGCGACGAGCACTCGGAGGGAAACCCTCATGCGTGCTCTCCTTACTTGGTCGAGCAACCTGCTCGACTCGGGCAGTCAAGCCCGCTGAGGCACCGACGGCAACCCCACCAACTCATGGTTCAGGTCTGCGCGCGGGTCAGGTCAGCGGCGGATGTCGCGGAGCAGCGTGGCCATCTCGATCGCGCTCACCGCTGCTTCCTCGCCCTTGTTGCCGGCTTTGGTGCCGGCACGCTCGATCGCTTGCTCGATGCTGTTGACGGTGAGCACGCCGAAGCTGATCGGCACTCCGGTGTCGAGCTGCACCGCTGCCACGCCGCTGGCACACGGACCGGCCACGTACTCGAAGTGTGCCGTTGCCCCGCGGATGACCGCCCCGAGGGTGACGACTGCGTCGTACCGCCCACTGGCGGCCATGGCCTGAGCCGCCAACGGGATCTCATAGGCACCTGGCACCCAGGCCACATCGATGGTGTCGTCGGTCACACCGTGGCGGCGCAAGCCGCGTCGAGCGCCTGTCAGCAGCGATTCGACGATGAACTCGTTGAAGCGGCTGCAGACGATGCCGATCCGTAACCCCTCGCCGCTCAACGAGCCTTCGAACGTCGTCATCGGTGTTCTCCATGGACTCTGGTACCCGGTAGTTCCACGCTGGGCTTGGTAGTGCTGGATGCAATGGTGTCGTCATCAATGTCGATGAGGTGACCCATTCGGTCGCGCTTGGTGCGCAGGTACAGGACGTTTTCGGGCGTAGCCACAACCTGCAACGACACCCGCTCCACCACGGTGAGGCCGTAGCCCCCGAGTCCGCCGTACTTGGCCGGGTTGTTGGTCATCAGGCGGAGTTCGCGCACACCGAGGTCGCTGAGGATCTGCGCACCGATGCCGTACTCGCGGCTGTCGACTGGAAAGCCCAGCTCGAGGTTGGCGTCGACGGTGTCGAAGCCCGCGTCTTGGAGGGAGTAGGCCCGGATCTTGTGGCCGATGCCGATCCCGCGCCCCTCGTGGCCGCGCAGGTAGACGACGACTCCGTGGCCTTCGTTGGCGATGCGTTGCATCGCCGCAGCCAGTTGCGGGCCGCAATCGCAGCGCCGCGAACCGAACACGTCACCGGTCAGGCATTCGCTGTGCACCCGAACGAGCATCGGTTCGGCTGCAGTGGGATCACCCTTGACGAAGGCGAGGTGCTCCACATCGTCGACCTCGCTGCGGTAGGCAACGCAGGTGAACGGTCCCCACTCGGTCGGCACTGTCGCCGAGCCGATACGAACAACCAGCTTTTCGTTTCGTCGGCGGTATTCGATGAGCTTGGCGATCGATGACAGCAGCAACCCGTGCTCGGCACAGAACGTTTGCAACTGCACCAGACGCGCCATCGACCCATCGTCGTTGGCGACCTCGCAGATGACCCCGACCGGCGCGCAGCCGGCAAGGTTGGCCAAATCGACAGCGGCCTCGGTGTGGCCCGCTCGCTTGAGCGTGCCGCCGACGCGGGCTCGCAACGGGAACACGTGCCCGGGCCGGGCGAACGAGGTGAACCCGAGCTGACTATCGGCCAAGGCTCGCAACGTGGCTGCCCGGTCGGCGGCCGAGATGCCGGTGGTGGTGCCTTCGATCACGTCGACCGAATCGGTGAACGCCGTGCGGTGGCTTTCGGTGTTGTGGTCGACCATCAACGGCAGGCGGAGGTCGTCGCAGCGTTCGCCGGTGATCGGAGCGCAGATCACACCGGACGTGTGACGCACGAAGAACGCGATCTTCTCGGCGGTCGCGTGTTCGGCCGCCATGATCAGGTCGCCTTCGTTCTCCCGGTCCTCGTCATCGACGATGACCACCATGTCACCGCGGGCGATTGCCGCGATGATCTCATCGATGGGGGCGAACGGGTCGGCGTGGTCGGTGGTCATGGGCGGTCCTTGGGGATCAGCTGAATTTCGAGATCGTTGCCAAGGAGCCGGGTGGAGACGATCTCGCCGCGCCACACATCCCCGATGGTCGATGCTCCGGGTCCATTGAACACGCTCGAACCGTCGTCGCCACCCATCAGCGCAGGTGCCAGGTGGATGATGTAGCGGTCGACCAGATGCTCGCTGTGAAAGCCGGCGGCCACCTGCGCCCCGCCTTCGACCAGCACCTGCAGCACTCCCTCGCTGCCGAGTCGGTCCAGTAGGTCACCGAGCGAGCCGTCGTCTCGACTCCACTCGAGGCACGGATGCACACGGGCTGCGCGCGGGGCGCGCCCGAGCACCACGCGCCGCGGGTCGGGCCCGATGAGGTGGCGAACAGTGAGCGACGGGTCGTCGGCGCGAACGGTGCCGGCGCCGACGATGACGGCGCCGCTCTCGGCGCGGTAGCGATGCACCGCAGCGCGCGCCTCGGGTCCGGTGATCCACTGGCTGGTGCCATCGGCGGCGGCGATACGCCCATCGAGGGTGGCGGCCATCTTGAGCACCACGTACGGGCGGCCCGTGCGGCGGTGGTGCAAGTAGGGGCGCAGCTGCTCGGCTACTTCGGTTTCGCCGACTCCGATGACCACAGCGACGCCAGCGTCGCGCAGTGCGTTCAACCCACGGCCCGCCACGTTGGGGTCGGGGTCGATGAGGGCGCTGACCACTCGGCCAACTCCGGCATTCTTCAATGCCTCGACGCATGGTGGGGTGCGCCCGTGGTGCGAGCATGGTTCGAGCGTCGTGAACACCGTGGCGCCGCGTACATCGGCCCCGGCGGCGCGGGCCGCGTCGAGCGCCACGATCTCGGCGTGACGGCCACCCGGCTGCTCGGTGGCTCCGGCGAACGTCGACCCGTTCGTGCAGACCACGACGCACCCGACCCACGGGTTCGGAGGAGCCACGAAACGAGCACCGGCGGCGACCTCGATCGC
>JANOKQ010000134.1:0-4598 GCA_031419375.1 Acidimicrobiaceae bacterium | reverse complement strand
GACATCCTGCGCCGCCTGTGGGCCGGCGAGACGGTCACCTACCGCGGGCCGGCCGGGAACTTTCCGCTCCTGCGCTTGCCGCAGCGCCCCGACGTCGCGCCGCCGCCGCTGTTGCTGGCTGCGGTCGGGCCGAAGACGGTCGAGCTTGCCGGGCGGTGCTTCGACGGTGTGATCCTGCACCCGTTCCTCACCCCCTCAGCCGTTGGTCGCGCGGCGACCATCGCTCGTGCCGCGGCGCAGCGGGAGGGGCGCGACCCGAGCGCGTTCCGCTGCTACGCCGCGGTGGTGGCGGCGCCCGATCGGACCGATGCCGACAGCGCGCTGGTGATCGGGGCGCGCGCCGCGGGCTACTTCCATGTGAGTGGACTCGGCGACGCGCTGGCGAGCGCGAACGGCTGGGATGCAGCTGATCTCGAGGCGTACCGCGCGCACCCGACGCTCGTGGCCCTCGGCGATCGCACCGCCGACAAGCACCTGTCACGCGCCGAACTCGCCGCCCTGAGCGCGACGCTGCCGCCGCACTGGCTGCCGTCGTCGTCGGCGGCTGGCACAGCGGCGCAGTGTGCCAGCCGACTTCGCGAATACCTCGACGCAGGTGCCGACGAGGTGATCCTGCATGGCAGTACCGCAGGCTTCTATGGCCAGCTCGCCGAACAGTTCGCGACCCAATCGTGAACGATGACATTGGGTCCGGCAGCGACCCGCGCGTCGTGACCGGCGCGTCGTGACCGGCGCGTCGTGATCGGCCCGGTTGTGCTGCCGGATGCCCTGGCGGTGTGGCTCGCCGGCTGCTTGGGCGCGTCGCCGGGGAATGGCGGCGTGCATCTCGAAGGCGGAGAACGGCCCGGTGCGGGGCAGTCGAACGACACGGTGCTGTTCGCCGCGTCGTGGATGGCAGCCGACGGCCCACAGCGCCGCGAACTGGTGCTTCGCCGGCAGCCACGCGGCCAACAGATCTTCCTCACGCCCGATGTGGTCCGCGAGGCGAAAGTTCTCATCGGTCTCGAACGCGGTGGGCTTGTGCCGGTGCCCCATGTGCTCGGCTACGAGACTGATCCGGAGTTGCTCGGCGGCGCCTTCTTCGTCATGGAACGTGTCCGCGGGCGGGTGCCACTGGCCCGGCCGTCGATCCATAGCGTCGGCTTCCTGCCAACGCTCACCGCATCGCAGCGGCGTGCGATGTGGGACTCGGCGCTCGATGCGCTCATCGCCGTTCACGCCACCGATTGGCCAGCGACGCACGCGTTCTTGCTTGACGGCGCAGCTCCGGCTGGTGCGCTCGACCGTCACCTCGACCGCCTTGTCGAGTGGTACCGATGGACCACACAGCAACGCGAGTTCCCGGTGACCGACGCCGCGCTCGACCGCCTGGTGGCTGATCGTGAAGAGGTGGGCACCGACGATGTGGTGCTGGTGTGGGGCGACTCGCGCGTCGGCAACATGATCTTCGGCGACGACCACCGCGTGGTCGCGGCCATCGACTGGGAGGTTGCCACGATCGGGCCGGCGGCGATCGACGTGGCGCACTGGCTGTTCTTTGACGACTTCGCCACGACGGCATCGGGCATCGAGCGGCTCGAGGGGTGGCCCGACCGCGCCACTACCCTCGCCGAGTACGAAGCCCGGTCGGGACGAACGTTGCGTGACCTGTGGTACTTCGAGTTGATGGAGGAGTTCTTCATGGCAACCACCCTGATCCGCCAAGCCGACTTCCGCGTCGCCAACGGCCTCGCCGTCGCTGACACGCGGATGGGCCACGACAACGCGGTCACTCAGATGTTGGCCCGTCGCCTCGGCCTCCCCGTGCCCGACCTGTCACCCGACTACGTCGCCCACCGCTCGGGTGCGGCTGCCGGGCGCGGCTCCGCGGCACAGCCGCGTGTCGACAAACCCACCGCCACGGTGCACAACTCGACACGGCATCGCTCCACACCGACGGTCGCTCCCGACTCGCAGCCGCTGACATGAAGGCCGCCGTCTACTGGGGGCCGCGTGATATCCGCATCGAGGAGGTCGCCGAGCCGGAACCCGCGCCCGGCCAGGTGCTGCTCGACGTGTCGCGCAACGGCATCTGCGGTAGCGACCTGCACACCTACGTCGGGTCGTCGTCCGGAGGAGCGTCGATGCACGTCCCCGGTGTGGTGCTCGGACACGAGTTCTCTGGCACGGTTCGTGCGGTCGGCGACGGCGTCGACGACATTGCTGTCGGATCTGAGGTGGTGGTCGCGCCGCTCGACTCGTGTGGCACGTGCTGGTCGTGCCAGCACCGGTGGCCGCACATGTGCCGACGGCTCGCCCTCTACGGCGGATACGGGCGACCGTTGCACGGCGGTCTCGCCCCGCAGGTGTGTGTCACCCGCCAGTCGGTGTTTGCCGTGCCGGCCGGGCTCGATGTCGCCAGCGCTGCGCTTGCCGAGCCGATGGCCGTGGCGGTGCATGCGGTTCGACGTGGACCGCCGACGCTCGGCGCAACCGTGCTGATCCTCGGTGCCGGCCCAATCGGGCTCGGATTGCTCCAAGCGGTCAGGGCTGGTGGCGCGTCGGTCACGATCGTGACCGACCCGTCGAGTGCGCGTCGTCGCGCCGCCGAACGTTTCGGTGCGACGGCGGTCCTCGACCCCGCACAAGTCGACCCGATCAGCGTGGTTCGCGACCTCACCCGTCACGGCGTCGACATCGTGTTCGACACCACCGCGGTGCACGCCGCGCTGCACCAGGGCATCCTCGCGTTGCGGCCGAGGGGAACATTGGTCAGCGTCGCCGGCTGGCAGGAACCGGCACGGATCGATATGAGCAGGGCGATGATCAAAGAGATAGACGTCCGCTTCTCGATGACCTACGAGCCAGACATCGACTTCCCGATTGCGCTGGCGCAACTCACATCGGGCGGCTTCGACGCGGCGACGATGATCACCGACCACATCGGCCTCGACCAACTGATCGAGCACGGCCTGGAGGAGTTGCTGCACCACGCCGACCGCCACATCAAGATCCTCGTCGATCCCAACGCCTGATCCGGGGTGCGCGCGGTGCGACTGGGCGGTGCGGCTGTGCGGTGGTGCGGTGGTGCTACGACCATTGTCCAGTATCGCTCCTCGGGAGGCGCGCTATCATCGAACCGTCCCCTCGAGACGGCTTCCGTTGAGGAGACCGTGACGCTGCATCGGAAGCTGGGATGAGGATCACGATGAGCATGTTCCATGGTCGGTTCGCGCGTCGGGTCGCGCGTCGAGTCGTGCGTCGGACTGCGGTTGTGATGGTGCTGTCACTGGCCGCGTTCGTGGTGGGTGTTCCATCGGTGGCACAGGCTGCGGTCAGTGTGTCGAGGGCATCGCTGTCGTCGGGCAGCTTGCGGGTGGAGGGGAACGGCGCAGCCGCGAGCGCCACAATCACCGTGACCTCGCCCGAGTCGCGCGCCACCGGTACGGCCGACGGCGATGGCGAATACAAGGTCACTGCGTCGGGCTACCGGTCGAGCACGTGCAAGGTGACGGTGAGCGATGGGAGGACCACGGTGGTGGCCACACTGTCGGGATGCGCCGTCACCGCAGCTGCCAGTCTCAGCATCGTGACCGTCGCCCCGACGAGCGTTGCCGGCGGTACCGGCGCGACCGGTACGGTCACGCTCACCGGCGCTGCTCCCGCAGGTGGGGCGGTGGTGGCCCTGAACAGCAGTTCCACGATCGCCACCGTGGGTGCAAGCGTGTCAATGCCAGCCGGAGCCACGAGTGTCACGTTCCCCGTCACGACATCGGCTGTCACCGCGCAGGTTGCCGCGACGCTCACTGCGACCTACCTCGGCGTGAGCCGTTCCACCACCTTGACCGTTACGCCACCGGCGGCTTCTGCGCCGGTTCTTTCCTTCCTCGGGCTGAGCCACACCTCGCTCTCCGCAGTCGGCACCATTGCCAATGGGGAAATCCTGCTGGCGAGCGTTGCCTCGGCGCCGGTCACGGTCGCCGTGGCCAGCAGCCATCCGAACATCGCTAGGGTCACCCTCGGTTCTACTGCCCAGGTGGCGTCCGTGCAGGTCGAGCCCGGGTTCGACCAGGCGGTGTTCAACGTTCGCCACGTTGCCGCCGTCACTGCAGCGACCGTAGTCACGATCACGGCCTCAGCGGGTGCAGTCACGCTGACCAGACAGTTGACGATCTACCCGGAACCCGTTTTTGGCTTCTTCGCCGCATCGACCAACATGGGGCCGGGCTTCGTCGGGTCGAACTTCGTGGATACGGCAACCGGCAACGGCACCACCCTGGGCACCACCGACGCGGGCTGTGTGTCGTTCGACATCATCGCCGGGCAGTTGCCGAACGGCCTGTTCCTCTCCGACCCGAACGCCGGCTCCACCCCGTGCAAGCTCGACATGATCGCCGTCTCCGGCGTGCCAACCACAGTACAGACGAACACGTTCACGCTCAGGGCGACCGACGACGCGAGCGGCGCGCAAGCGACCATCGTCGTCACGATCGCGATCAATCCACCGCTCGGGATCGTGATCAACGCCCAGCTTCCCTGGTCGCCGGTGGTCGGCAGCTTTTCCAACCTGTGGATCGATGGCAGCATCGCCTTTGACCGCATTGCGCAGAGTGCCGCCA